>CALCGD010000355.1 GCA_937900875.1 uncultured Flavobacteriales bacterium | reverse complement strand
ATGCAATCCTAAATATCACAATTACAGATGCTATAAATATTGTGAATGGAGATAATGATGCTGCCACTCAGTTTTTGAAAGCAAATACTCAGACCGAAATTGCAGCCTTATTTCATCCACATATCGAAAATTCTCTCGAAACCGTTGGAGCACAAACTGCATGGGGAACACTCACAACTAACTACAATGCCGTGGCGCCAATTTTGGGACAACCACAGGTAAATACAGACTTAGCGGATTACACTACAAACAAAGCACTTGATGGACTTTTTCATTTAGTAGCTGAAGAGGAAGCCTTAATACGAGAAGACCCACTTCATAGAGTAAGCGAGATACTTCAACAAGTATTTGGAAACTGAAATTAAACCTAAAACAAGAAAATCTAAAACATGAAAAACCTAGTACTAGCATTTATGGCTCTGGCCATTGCGCTACCAACTTTTGCTCAAAAGAAATTTGAAGGAACTATCACGTATTCTCTCGAATACAAAGACTTACCTGCTGAAATGGCCGCTATGGCTGCCATGCTACCAGATGAGATGGTTTCTCGAATAAAGGGAGACAAAACTAGAATGGAGCAGTCTATGGGAATGGGAATGAGTCAAGTTACTATCTCTAACACGAAAACCGAATCTGGAACCCTTCTTATGGATATGATGGGGAAGAAAATGGCTGTTGAGATGAACAAGGAAGAATTGGAAAAAATGAATCCTGAAAAAGCAGCTCAGAAACCAGAATTCAAGTACATATCAGGAGAAGAAAAAGAAGTTGCTGGCTATAAATGCAAGAAGGCAATTGTAAGTTTAGAAGGAGTTGGAGAGATGGTTGTTTACTATACAGAAGAACTTCCTGCAGGTGCTAATCAGCAGTACGAAGGTTTGAAGGGTTTTCCATTGGAATACACCATGGATAGCGGCCAGTTTAAGGTTATGGTAACCGCAACCGAAGTGAAGACGGAAAAGCTCGATAATTCATTGTTCGAAATTCCTGATGGTTTTGAGAAACTGACTTTTGAAGAGTTTCAAAAAGCTATGGGTGGAATGATGGGAGGATAATCCAATTGCATTAATAAAAAGCACTCTTCGGAGTGCTTTTTTTATGCCCTTATATTTTGCATTACAATGAGTTAGGAATTTACTGCACCTTTGCAACTAATGAAATTTTCCGAATTAAATCTGCACGCAAGCCTCATGGAAGGTTTGGATGCAATGGGCTTCGAACAAGCCACTCCAATACAAGAACAATCAATACCAGAGCTGATTAAAGGCCGAGACATGGTAGGCTGCGCCCAAACAGGAACGGGTAAAACAGCCGCCTTTCTTATTCCAGTAATCGAGCATGTTTTAAAGAGCAAAAACACAGGTGTTAAAGCACTTGTAATTGCTCCAACCAGAGAATTGGCCATTCAAATTGACCAACAGCTGCAAGGATTAGGCTATTTCGGAGGAGTATCCTCAATTGCCATTTATGGTGGTAAGGATGGAACGTCTTGGGATTTTGAAAAGTCATCGTTACAAGGTGGGGCAGATGTTATTATCTGTACTCCGGGTAGGCTGATTGCTCACATGGGATTTAGCTATGTGAATTTCGAAAAGCTTGAATGCTTGATTTTGGATGAGGCGGATAGAATGCTAGACATGGGTTTTCATGATGACATTATGAAGATTGTGGAGCTGACTCCAGCCTCAAGACAGACTATGCTTTTTTCTGCTACTATGCCGCCTAAGATTAGAAAGCTTGCTGAAAAGCTGCTTAAGAATCCGATTAATGTTGAAATAGC
>CALCGD010000354.1 GCA_937900875.1 uncultured Flavobacteriales bacterium | reverse complement strand
CTCGTTTAATCCGCTAAAAAGACCTCCACCATGTTTAAAGATTTCTTTTTAGCCGAATTGCGGCATGCTTTCAAGCAGCCAATGCTTTACATTTTCCTGAGTCTGATGGCCTTAATGGTTTTTGGAGCTACGGCCAGCGATAACATCGTTATTGGCGGTTCGGTGGGGAACGTATTCAAGAATGCACCTCACGTAATTACGCAGTTCACAGTTATCATGACCATTTTCGGACTGCTGATGGCTACGGCTTATTTCAATAACGCTGCGCTGAAGGACCACAATAATCAGTTCAACGAGATTTTATTCAGCACACCGCTTAGCAAAGCAGGTTATTTCTTCGGAAGGTTTTTCGGGGCGTTGCTGCTTTCTACGGTTCCTATGTTGGGCGTATTTCTTGGTGTGTTTATCGGAAGTGTGCTCGGACCAGCGCTTGGTTGGGTTGATGCCGACCGTTTCGGGCCGTTTTACTTAGAAACGTTCGTTAATAACTACTTCCTGTTCATTCTCCCAAACATGTTTTTTGCGGGTGCCATCGTGTTCGCATTAGCAAACAAATGGAAGAGCACTGTGATTTCATTCGTAGGTGCGCTGGTCATCATCATCGGTTACATTGTAGCAGGAACGCTGATGTCTGATATTGACAACGAAACGCTTGGAGCGTTAACCGACACCTTCGGCATTCGTGCTTACGGCCTTTCTGCCAAGTATTTCACGCCTATTGAAAAGAACACGCTGAGTCCTGCCTTTTCGGGCATCCTGCTCTTGAATCGATTGATTTGGATTGGGGTTGGAGCTTTGATTTTGGGGTTATCCTATCTCACGTTCTCCTTTCAGGAGAAGAACAAAAAGGTGAAGGCGGATAAAGAAGAGAAACGCGAAAAGCAGGGACTGAGAGAGCGACCAGTTGTGCAAGCAATCTATGGTTCAGGTAGCACGTGGGCACAGTTTACGAGCTTCTTTTATACCAATTTCTTGAGCATTTCTAAGAGTGTGACCTTTAAGGTGCTGTTTCTGTTTAGCGTGATTATTCTACTGGCGAACCTCATTGGTGGCTTTGACTATTATGGGCTACAATCGTATCCGCTTACGTACAAAATGATGGATGTGATTGCGGGTGCATCCAACATCTTCGTCATCATTATTCTGGTGTTCTTTAGTGGTGAGCTCGTTTGGCGCGACCGCGATTCAAAGATCAACGAAGTGGTGGATGCCACGCCTCATGCTTCTGCCATTTCGCTTTCGGCTAAGGTGCTTTCGTTGATTACACTCACAGGCTTGCTGAACATCTTCTTCATTTTCTGTGCGGTCATCTATCAGCTACTGAAAGGCTACACTCGGATTGAATTGGACGTTTATTTCACTGATTTCTTATTGAGCACCCTTCCCCTTTACGTAGTTTGGAGTGGCGTTATGATTATGGTTCAGGTACTGGTGAATAACAAGTACGTTGGTTATTTCGTCTCCATTCTAGTCATCTTCTTGTGGAGTTTGATAATGCTCGCGCTTGACCTTCAGACCAACATGTTAGCTATTGGTTCAGGACCATCCATCATGTATTCCGATATGAATGGCTTTGGTTCTGGTGTAGAAGGCCGACTGTGGTTTAACTTCTACTGGTTTCTATTCTCACTCATCTGCATCATGATTGCAGCTGTATTGTGGTCGCGCGGAACGGCCAGTACGTTTAAAGAACGATTGGTTCATGCCAATAAGAAAATGAGTGGTGGAGCTAAGGTTTTCACCTTGGGCTTGGTGGTTGCATTTGCCGCAGTGGCTGGTTTCGTATACTACAACACTCAGGTTCTAAATCCTTACAAGACTTCTGATCAAATGGAAGAATTGACGGCCGATTTTGAGAAAAAATACAAGAAGTATGAAGGCGCTGCGCTGCCGAAGGTGAAGGATGTGAAGTACAACATTGAAGTGTTCCCTGAAGAGGGTTCAGTTTATGTGAAGGCTGAAGTTTGGTTGAAGAACGAGACCGATGTAACGATTGATTCGCTACACCTCAACTACGATAAGAAGTGGAATCCGAAGTTAGAAATGCCCACTTCTACCCTCCTTTCTGACGATGAAGAAATGGGTTGGAGAATGTATAAACTGAGTCCAGCAATGAAGCCGGGAGATTCGCTATTGGCGCACATAGAAACCTCTTACGCTCCGAAAGGATTTGAGAACGAAATGGGCAGTACAAGTGTAATTGCGAATGGGACGTTCCTCAATAATTTCCAGATACTGCCATCTCTTGGTTATGACCCGAACAATGAGTTGGGCGATAAAAACACACGAAAGAAATATGGTCTACCTCCAAAAGAAAGGATGCCAGAGTTGGAAGTCAATTGCGGTATAGCTTGCGACAATAATTATCTATCTAACGGAAGAGCAGATTTTGTGATGGTGGAAACGGTTATCTCCACTTCAGGAGATCAAATTGCTATCTCTCCGGGAACACTTATCAAAGAATGGAAAGAGGACGGACGGAATTATTTCCACTATAAACTGGACCATCCTTCTCAGAACTTCTATTCGTTCATTTCTGCACGTTTTGAGGTGAAAAGGAAGAAATGGAATGGTATTGACTTGGAGGTATATTATGATGCCAAGCACCCGATGAATGTGGACATGATGCTGGCTGCCATGGAGCGTTCGCTCACATACTACACTGAACATTTTGGGCCGTATTATCACAAGCAGTGTCGCATTATTGAGTTTCCGCGTTATGCTTCATTTGCTCAGGCTTTCCCGGGTACCATGCCGTATTCAGAATCGATCGGTTTTGTAACCAATTTGGAAGATGAAGAAGGCAACAACATCATTGATGCGGTCATCGCGCACGAAATGGCGCACCAGTGGTGGGCACATCAGGTGGTGGGTGCCAACATGCAAGGCGGCACCATGATGAGCGAGAGTTTTGCAGAGTATTCTTCGCTTATGACCATGAAAAAGATGAATGACGACCCGATGAAAATGCGGGAGTTTCAGAAGTACAATCACGACCGTTACCTAAGCGGGCGAAGTCAGGAAGTGGAAAAGGAAGTGCCACTTTATAAAGTGGAAAATCAAGGTCACATCCACTACGGAAAGGGAAGTTTGATTCTCTACACCTTGCAGGATTACATTGGCGAAGCGAAGGTGAATTTGGCCATGAGGAACTACTTGGATGAGTTCAAACACAAGGGACCTCCGTACTCTACTTCGCTGGATTTTCTGAAGCATTTGGAGCCACAGGTACCAGATAGTTTAAAGCACCTCATTACCGATTGGTTTAAGGAGATTACGCTATATGACCTTCGAGTTATAGAAGCCTCATATAACACCAAGCCTGTGAATGGTAAGTATGAATTGACAATGCTAGTGAAGGCCGAGAAATTAAAAGCCGATACGATGGGAACCGAAACCCCCGTTGCCATCAATGATTGGATCGATATTGGCGTACTTGATAAGGATGAGAAGAAACTCATTTATCAAAAGCGTGTGAAGATTGATCAGCCAGAAATGACTTTTACTTTATTGTTGGATACGATTCCAGTAAAAGCGGCCATTGACCCACGCAGACTATTAATAGATCGTGTTTATGACGATAATGTGAAAGTGGTGGATGCTGAATAGCCTCTGCTTTTGAACTAAAACAAAAACGTCCCATCGAAAATTCGATGGGACGTTTTTGTAGTTACTTATTGCATGGGGAGATTAATCCCTGCTACCCATATACCGCATAACGTAGTACAGCAGAGATGTGATTGAAGCAAGTGCAGCAACGATGTAGGTTCTACCAGCCCAATTAAGAGCAGTGGTAGCCGCCTCATGCTCAGCTCCTTTGGTAAGTCCGCTGTTATTCAGCCAAGCTAACGCCCGGTTACTGGCGTCCATTTCAACAGGAAGAGTAATAACCGTGAAGAGGGTAATTGCAGACTGTAGCACGATAATTACAAGAAGCATTTCCGCCCATAAATTAGAGAACCATGCCAAGAAAATCATGGCGATGTAAACGAAATTCAATGCTTTTGAACTAAAGTTGACGATTGGCACTAATTGCGAGCGCATTTGTAGCCATGGGTATTCCACCGCATGCTGCACCGCATGTCCACATTCGTGTGCTGCAACGGCAGCAGCGGAAACATTTCGTCCATTAAAAACCTCAGGACTCAAGTTTACAGTCTTGTTTGCAGGATTGTAATGATCGGTCAGTTTTCCGGGAGTACTTTCTACCGTTACATCATAAATATTATTGTCCGTAAGCATTTTCTGAGCTACCTGAGCTCCTGTCATTCCTGAGCTTAGCGGCATTTTCTCATACTTGGCAAATACACTTTTTAGTCTGCTACTCACCGCGAAACCAAGAATCGCGAAGCCTATTACCAATACCAGCAAAACTGGGTCAAATCCAAACATCATTTCTTTTTTTTAGTTGTTACGTTGATTTCCTTTGTCAAATCGTGTACCAACCAACGCATTACAATACTACAACCCTAATTTCTGACAATTGTGCACCACTTTCTGTTAATTCTTTCAAAAAAGTCGGAAATAATGGCAGTAAGAACATTGAGGCAGAAGTAGAAATGAACGACCTTAATGAAACCAAAGTAGTTTATCGAACATCAAGATGGCTGGTCTTGCTATTATCTATCTGTATAACAATTACTAGGCGGATGAGATAATTAGCTTTGCTTCAAATTTTGAATAGATGCCGAAGAAAAGACCGCTGATACTTGCCGTTAACGATGATGGAATAACAGCTCCTGGAATACAGGCAATGGTAGAAGCTGCACAAGAATTGGCAGAGGTGGTTGTGGTAGCGCCCGACAGTCCTCAAAGCGGAATGGGACACGCCATTACATTGAACAAACCCTTGCGGTTGGATAAGGTTGAGTATCATGGCGAAAGCCTTGGATACCAGTGTAGTGGAACACCTGTTGATTGTGTGAAAATTGCCATTGACAAAATTCTACATAGAAAACCAGACCTGGTTATTTCAGGCATCAATCACGGAGCAAACCACTCCATTAACGTGATTTATAGTGGGACAATGTCGGCTGCAATGGAAGGCGCCATTGAAGGAATTCCTTCAGTAGGGTTTTCTCTTCTGAACTATTCCTTAGATGCTGATTTTACAGCTTCTAAGCACTTCGTGAAGATGATTATCAAAAACATGCTTCATTTTGGAATGCCAACTGGTACACTCTTGAATGTGAACATTCCAGACTTACCATTGGAACAAATAAAGGGTGTGAAAATCTGCCGACAAGCCAATGCCAAATGGGAAGAGGAATTTGATGAGCGTTTGGACCCTCATAACCGCAAGTACTATTGGTTAACAGGCGCGTTTGCTAACTATGATAAAGGAGCCGATACGGATGTGTGGGCTTTGAACAATGGATATGTTTCGGCTGTTCCTGTTCAGTTCGATTTAACTGCACACCACGCCATGCCACGTTTGAATGATTGGGATTTAGGATGAAAAAAGACAGCACCATCCTCGGAATAGTGGTTGGCATAATAGCGCCCCTTTTGGTGATGCTAGGATTTTGGCAATTCAATTTTGGGCATATGAGTTTTATGCGTTTTCGAGAGTTAATGATTGACAGCACTAATTTACCTGGCCTTATTTCCATTGGGCTGCTGGGAAATCTTGCAGTATTCTTTTTGTTTTACAAATTCAAATTGGATGTTTCTGCTAGAGGCGTAATTGCCGCAACATTCGCTTATGGCCTTGTTATCATCATACTCAAATTTGCACTTTGAAATTCTTCGTCATAGCCGGTGAAGCTTCTGGCGACATGCATGGCGCCAATCTCATTCGGTCCATCAAGCATCTTTCTTCAAACAGCACTTTCGAAGGATTTGGTGGTGATCGTCTGAAAAACGAAGGGATGAAAGTTCTTCGACCCTTGGACAAACTCAATTTTATGGGGTTTGTAGAGGTGGTTAAAAACCTCGGAACGGTTAGAGAGAATTTCAAAATTTGCAAAAAGGCGTTAGAATCCAACAAGCCTGACGCCATCATTCTTATAGATTATCCAGGATTCAATTTGCGCATGGCCAAATGGGC
>CALCGD010000353.1 GCA_937900875.1 uncultured Flavobacteriales bacterium | reverse complement strand
CAACTCGGATATGCCTCAACCTCAAGGTATTTATACCCTGCTATTAAACGCTACCCCGAAAAATTCAAGGTGATTTATCAACTTAAAAACCCAGACACCTACGTCATGGAGTTCCATTATGACCTTGGTTATACTGGAAGTTGGAAAGACGACAAAAAGGAGGGACACGGAACCTACAAATGGCCAAACAAGCAGGTATTTGAAGGAGAATGGTTGAACAATATGCGAAACGGACCTGGTTCGCTAATAATGCCTGATGGCAGTAAAATTGAAGGTAGTTGGACCAATGATGTTCTTGAAGGAAAGGTGAAACTTTACGACAAAGCTGGAGTGTTTGTGAAAGAAGCCATATTCAAAAACAACCAACAAGTTGGCTAATCCTCTTCGTACTCGTATCTGAGTATAACAATATCGTCTTTAAGCTTTTGCATGTCAGCTTTTGATGTTCCATCATAAAAGCCTCTAATCTTGCGCTCTTTATCTACGAGAATAAAATTCTCGGTGTGAATAAAATCATTCTCCCCTCCATCACCCTCGGTGGTTACAGCAAAGTAACTTCGTCTGGCCAACTCGTAAATATGACTCTTGGAACCAGTAACCAACTTCCATTTTTCGCCATTCACATTATGCTTTGCTGCGTATTCTTTTAAAACGGGTATGCTATCTTTTTCTGGCGTAACCGAATGAGATAGAAACATTATGTCAGAATCATCTTTGTAAAACACCGATAACTCACTCAAGTTAGCCGTCATTTTTGGACAAATGCTAGGACAGGTAGTGAAGAAAAAATCAGCCACGTAAATTTTTCCTTCAAAGTTTTGGTTCGACACCGTATTTCCATTCTGATCACTAAGGCTGAAATCCGCAATTCTATGCGCCTTTGCAGTTCGCTGCATGTCCACATCCACCAATTCGGGGTTAACATGAACGGGCTGAAATACCATAAGTCGTTCGTGTTTTTTAATCATGGGATAAACCACAAACATTCCAACTATCCAAACACTAGCAAAAGCCAGTAAAATCCATTTGTATTTAGTCATGGTGCAAAAATGTGACAAATTGCGTTGGGAAAGCAAGATTTAAGTCACATTTGAAACGAACTCTTAATTTAGATTGATGCTTAAAAAAGGGATAACTTCTTCTGAACCAACTTTTATTGACAAACCAGCGGTTCGTAGTTGGTTAAGCAAGTACAGTTTGGAAGAACGCGGTGGTTACATTTTAGCCATTCTTTTCCTTGTTGTGTGCTCGTGGACTCTTTATCTTTTCAAGCTGACCTTAATCTCTGTTTTTGAGGCTAGCAAGCTATTTGTCGGTCTTGGCTTGCTTGGGTTTTCGCTCGCTTTTATACTGAAGAAAGTCTTAAACATTGGCCTGCTAGACGGGCTTTACTACAACGTTTTTTGTTTTGCTCCGCTCGCTTTTGCGTTAATTCTATGGTTTAATCAGACGTGCACAGAAACATACACAGAAAATTACAAGGTGATTAAGTACAACTTGCATGGTTCATCCTATGCTTTTGATCTCGAAGACGAAGCCTATAAAGAGTTCTGGAGAATCCGGAACATTCAAATAGAATCCAGACCAACACGGTCTGCTCATGTTGAATTCACATTTTGTGATGGAAGGTTAGGCTACAAAGTCTTGAAGGACTGTCGACTCTATTAGCTTAAAATTCACTCTTAAAGTGGAATTGGATCTTAGGGTACTGCTCTTGAGCCATTTGTAATGCCCAAGCACTATCTGCCAAGAAAACCAACTTGCCATCCTTGTCTTCTGCCAAGTAATTCAGTTTTGCATCCATGAACTTAGATAGTTCCTTATCGTCTTCAGAGCTTATCCAGCAAGCCTTGTGCAAACTAACAGGTTCGTAACGGCACTTTGCACCATATTCGTGCTGCAAACGGTGTTCGATTACTTCAAATTGAAGAGCTCCAACGCAACCAATAATCTGTCGGCCATTCATTTTTCTGGTAAACAATTGTGCTACTCCCTCATCCATCAACATGTCGATTCCCTGACGTAGTTGCTTGGTTTTCATCGGGTCGGCATTCTCAATGTATCGGAACATTTCAGGAGAGAAGCTTGGAATTCCTTTGAAGTGCAACGGCTCTCCATCAGAAAGGGCATCTCCAATTTTGAAATTTCCTGAATCGTGTAAACCAACAATATCGCCTGGATAGGCTTCATCAATCACCTCTTTTTTCTGAGCCATAAATGACGTTGGGCTGCTAAAACGCAGGGTCTTTCCAAGCCTTACATGATTGTAGCCTTTGTTTCTTTCAAAAACACCTGA
>CALCGD010000352.1 GCA_937900875.1 uncultured Flavobacteriales bacterium | reverse complement strand
GAATACCTGCCTGTCACGCAGGGGGTCGCGGGTTCGAGTCCCGTCCGGACCGCTAGTTTAATGTTAAGTCCCTGTAAATCATTGATTTACAGGGACTTTTTCTTTATGGGTACAACATAGGTAAAACATTCTCAAAAGGCATTAAGAATGGGTTCTGTCGCATTAACCCAAATATCGCCCAAAACCTTGTCTTTTCCAGAAAAACGAAGCACTAAAAAATGGATTTTTAGCACAAGGAGAAAAATCAAATTTCGAATAACTCTTCAAAAAAGTCAATGCGACAGAACCAATCTTTAGGTGTAGTAGACATTTCAACAGCAGATATAAATAAATACCTTCATTCGCCTGAACAAAAAAAGATAATTCAATACGACAATCAAGAGTTTAACTACATCACAAGGAAATTCAAATTCGCGAATACGATTATTCACACTACATACTTCCGCAAAAATTGGAAGTATTCGGTTGGGGGCAGCCAACTGGACAAATGTCGAACCTGTGGGAAGACTTTCGAATCCTTATAAATTTCTTTAAAGGCATAGATGGCCATCTACCTGTGTAGATAAACCGAACCCACATAATCGTATCCGTGGTTCTTCCAATCGGTTACACGGAATTTGTAGACATACTGTCCCTGTTGTACCTGTTTCCCTCGGTAGGTCCCATCCCACTTACGCTCCATATCGTTCGATTGGAATATGAGCTCGCCCCAACGGTCATATATCTCCATCTGATAGCTACTGATGTACTCGCCCGTACCGAAGAAGTATTCATTGACACCATCTGCATTGGGGGTGAAACTGTTGGGTATGTAGAACGTGAAGTTGGGCTCTACCTTCACCGTGTACGATATGGTATCCATGCATCCGAAAGCGGTCTCCACAATGAGCTCCATGGTGTAGCTGCCCGTATCGGAATAGGCATGTAACGGGTTCTGCTCCACTGAACGACCCCCGTCTCCAAAACTCCAATCCCAACCGACAACATTGGCCGTACTCAGGTCGGTCATACTGAACACCGGGTCGATGATATTGGCCACCTGCTGCGGGTCGGTAGAGAACAGTGCCTCTGGCAGCGGATGTACCGTTATATGGCCCGGTAGGATGACAGAGTCAACACATCCGTTAACACTGATTACTCGAAGTGAGATGTCATAAACTGCAGCTTCGAACGGACCCAGCGTATCCGGACTGTACACATACATCGGGTTCTGAACAGCAGGCAGCTGTCCTTCTGCACTGAGGTTCCACTGCCAGCCCATGAGTGTGTATGGGAGTGGTATGCTTGATGTATCTATGAACTGTACCGAGAGGGGTTCGCATCCCTCCTGCGGTTGGGCAATGAATCCGACCTGCGGCAACGGAAACACCTCTACGGTCCTTGTCACTGAATCCTGACAGCCGTGGTTGGTGGTTATCAGCAACTGCACATCATAGAATCCGGCCTCGCTATAGAGATACTGTGTGTTGGGCAAAGGTATCTCAGCCCCATCTCCCAACGTATACTGCCAGGCTGAAAGGGTATCCTCAGTCAATTGAACGGCAATGCTCAGGTCGGTAAGTACAAGCGTATCCAGATAGCAGTGTTGAAGGTTGGCTTCAAAATCGGCCATTGGCAACGGATGGGAAAGTGCATTGCCCAGTGCGGTGTCTGACTTACAACCAGGTTCATTGGTCACGGTAAGGGTTGCTCCGTAAGCACCGTATACCGTGGGAAGGAACTGTGGCGATTGCTCTACGGAGGTCTGCCCATCGGTAAATATCCAAGCCCATTGGGTTATGGGGTAGCTGCCATTGACCAATGAAAGGTCGGTGAACTGGATGGGCAATGGATAACAGACGCTGTCGAAGGTGAACGCTGCAATGGGAACGGGGTAAACCTCTATGGTATCCAAGTAGGTGGATACACAGCCGCTGTCTGATGTGACCGTAAGCTGTACCGCGTAAATGCTATCTGCGGGATAGCTTTGCGATGGTGGCTGCTGTTGTGACGACTGCTGTCCGTTGCCGAATTGCCACTGCCACTGTTCAATTGCGCCTATTGTCACAGTGCTCTGGTCGGTGAAAAGCGCGGTATCGTTCTCGCAGATGTTACTAAAACTGAAAGCGGCCAATGGGTCAGGACTGAAAAATATCTCGGTAATCAGGATGCTATCACAACCTAAGCCAGTGGATAATGAATCCGAATAAACACCAGCCGCGTACTTCCAATTCCCTCCCGTGAATACGGAATCACCTTGACAGATGTAATAGTTAATCGTTACTGGTTCCAGAGGTGTTACCGTTAGTACGGTGGTGATGATACTATCACAACCATTGATATTTATCAGAGTGTCTTTATAGACTCCAGATTGACTTTGAAAGTCTCCTTGCAAGAAAGTATTGTTGCCTTCACAAATTTCAAGCTGCATCTCAATTGAATCAATCGGGTTCCAGTAAAAATCAACGATTACAATGCTATCGCATCCATCAACATTTACCAATGGATATATATAGTTTCCTGGCTCATCGATAATCTGATTGTTATAGTTTAAGGGTTCTCCAAAGCAAAGAATTGTACTCAGGTATGTTGAATCGATAGACATCACATTTACATCAAGCTGCACAACACTGTCACAACCATTTATTGAGTTAAAGGTGGAGCCGTAAATACCTTCAAGAAAGATTGAACTACTTCCGAATTCGACTGTATCACCCTCGCATATCAAAGTGTCCAACATCATAGAATAACTATTATGATTGGTCAGTATCAAAGTAACGATGGAATCACAACCATTTAAAGATGCCAGTGTGTCTGAATATATTCCTGGAATGGTCAAATTATCTCCTGAAAAGTTATACACCTCATCAGGACAAATCGTTATCTCCAGAGTATCGTATAGGATAGTTTCATAATTCTCAGTTGGTGCATTTACGCTATACTGAGCAAGAAACCCTACATAATCTGGATTTGACTGAACGTGAACAATCACGGTGTTTGTCCCGGCAAGCCAATTATCACAAAGCTCGGCTGTCAAAATACCTGCGGAGGAATAACCTATGTTCGTATAGGGAGCACTTGCAGGCATCCCCACGATAGATGATGATTGCGGAACCTCATTAACATAAAGCTCATTGACTGAATTATCCGCGAATAAATCTAGATAAAGACAATAGTTAGTGTAGTTCGGAAACGGGCCTATGCAGGTATCACCGCAAGAAAGTTCAAATTCAATTTTGAAGTATAAATCTATTGGCTGAGGAGAATGATAGCCATTATTTGAGTAGGAAATCCAAAGTGCATCGGGCCATGGGCTATTGTAATAGGCTCCTGGCACACCATTCATAACAACTGCTGGACTAAAAGGGCCAGATATATCATTTAAACTCACCTGCCAGTTCAAATCATTTGCACCTCCCGCCATGCCTCCTCCATTACCATTGTTTCCCGTGTTAAAGAAAGAGCCATCTGGCGGTAGAGCCGTATTAGAGATTACTTCAAGATTCAGTGTAATTGCACTATCGCAACCATTTACACCACTATAGGTTTCTGAATATGTACCGGTCTGATTATAATATTGGCCGTTCTCTGACCAGATATATGACCCACAGGTAGATTCATCTGTACTGCTAGTGGTAGCCTCATTTATCGTTACTGCAACAGTCATTGTACTATCACATCCAGCAGCATTGGTCAACACCTGTGTATAGACTCCTGATACCGTCCAGGTATCTCCATTGAGCGTGGCACTACCACAACCGGTAACAGACTGAGTAGGTCCGAGCGTACTGTTGGTTATGGTCAGGTTAAGCGTGGCTGTACTATCGCAACCCTCCGAGTTTGTAGTAACGAAGGTGTAAGCTCCACTTGCTGTGTATGCTGTTCCGTTCCAAGTGTATTCATCACACTCGGTTACATCTGTACTGCTAGTGGTAGCCTCATTTATCGTTGTAACATTTTGAATATTATCAATACCAAAATAAGTCCAATTTCCTGGTGAGTTCACACAAGGAGCGAAGTTGAGATGCGTAAAATTCTCAGTGGATGTAAATTGAATCTGAATTGTTTCCCACGTAAGCACATTAGATAACAGATCAGACTGCCATAGTAACTCCGAAAAATCGCAAGGACCATAGCCACCATAAATGCATAAAACGCCTGGATTGACACCCATATTATTGTTAACCCAGAATCCATTTCCGGGAACATCGAGAGGTACAATGCTTATATCCATATTGAACTGAACACCGCTACATATACCAATTCCGTTGGGGAATACTGCAGAAACAGATTCGTCATGATGAAACCCGAGGTAGGTGTTGCCGTCAGATGGAATTTGGGTTGTACCAAAGAAACTCGGTTG
>CALCGD010000351.1 GCA_937900875.1 uncultured Flavobacteriales bacterium | reverse complement strand
AAGAATGCGTCAAAAATTGAGACGCTAAAAGCGATGCTCAACAACTATCCAAAAACGGATTTTGCGGCTGATGCCAAGTACGAAATTGCCGAAACATACTTCTTCCAAGATAAAGCAGATAAGGCAATAGAATATTTTAATTTGGTGGTTTTAGAACACCCGAATTCTAGTTATGTGAGAAAGGCTAAGCTCAATAAGGGACTGCTTTATTACAATCAAAGTTCAGACGAAAAAGCCCTACCATTATTTGAAGAGGTGGCAGAGAATTATCCAGCTACAGAAGAGGCTAAAGAAGCCTTGATGAAAATTCAGAAAATTTATGTGGAGAAGGGAGATGTGCCTGGTTTTGAAAAATATGTAGCTGAAAACAACTTCCCAGATATTACCACTGGCGCGTTAGATACCTCTTATTATGAAAGTGCGGAATTCATGTTTTTACGTGGAAATTTGGAAGGAGCTCTTGCTGAATTTCAGGCGTATTTAAACAAGTTTCCACATGGCTATTTTCAGTTAAATGCAAATTTCTACAGAGCCGAAACTGCTGTGCAACTCAAAAAGTATGATGAGGCAATTAAGGGCTTCGATCTTGTTCTCAGCTTTAAAAAGAATGCATTTACAGAACGCTCTTTGATGTCAGCTTCTCAGATATACTTCTTCCAGAAAAAGTACAACGATGCGCTGCTGCGATTCACCATGCTAGAAGAAATAGCCGAGACTGCGGAGAATTTGTTGGAATCTAGAGTAGGGTTAATGCGCTGCAATTACTTGCTCAATAATTTTGAAGAAGCACATAAATACGCTGTGAAACTTCAGCGATCTAGCAAAGTTCCTTCGGAAATTTTGGGAGAAGCCAGCTTAACCTCGGCCAAGTGTGCGCTTGCTCAAAACAATATCAGAATGGCTGAGGAACGCTTCAAACAAACGCTTCTTGGGTCCAACAATAAGGTTGGTGCCGAAGCACTTTACAATCTTGCTTACATCCATTATACAAGAGATTCTTTCGAACTTTCTCAAAACCTCATTTTCGAGATGGTAAACATATTCCCCAATTACGGTGAATGGATTTCCAAATCGTTCCTTTTACTTGCCGATAATTACGTGAAGCAAGGTGATGTTTTTCAAGCCAAGCTCACACTTCAAAACCTAATAGATAATTATGAGGGGGAATTGAAGAAAGAAGCACAACGTAAACTGGATGGATTAACATCAGCACAACCGAAGTTGCAAGAGCGAAAAGACGGTCAAAACTGGGATATTAAGTTTGAACAAGACGGAAAAGTACGGGACGATATTTTCAAGATTGATGAGGAAGAAGAATACGAACCAATGATGGAAGAAGAATGAGACAAAACATTTCATTCATCCTAATTTGCTTCATGCTTTTTGTAGGAGGACACAGCGCGTTTGCACAAGATCAATTGCCAGACAGTCTCCGATTTACCATCAAGAAAGACTATAGACCAGTTGCCAGAGATGCAAAGAAAATATTGTCTCGACCAGCAATAGTTCATGACACCACAAGCTTACCTACCGTAGAGTATTCCATTCTTCCAAAGACGAAAGAGATTACCTATGAAGCCGACCCGCTTCAGGCTGCTTCATTATCTAATGAACCTCTAGCTAAGTTGTACAACGGTTTTATTAAAGCCGGCTTTGGTAATTATACCATGCCTTTTTTTGAGGCGAGTTTTAGTAGCTTAAGAAGTAAGAAATACCAGGCAGGATTTTTTGCCCGCTACCATGCCTCTTTTGCCAAGTTGGATAAAGGAAGAAACTTTGGTTTTACCGATGCTGGTATCAATGGATTCGGAAAGTATTTCATGGCTAATCATGTCCTCAGCGCCAAGTTGAAATATGATGTTG
>CALCGD010000350.1 GCA_937900875.1 uncultured Flavobacteriales bacterium | reverse complement strand
GTCATTGGCGACAACGCCTATTTACGTGAGTTAATTCTGTACGTAAACAACAATGCTGGCCATCATATTATAGCCGACCCATTGCACTACCCGCATTCTTCCTATCACTCCCTTCTTTCCACTTCTAAAACGCTATTGGTTAGAGATAAGGTGATAGAACTATTCGGAAGCGTTACAGAATTGGAAGAATGCCTGGAAGATAAAAGCCAAAGGATAGAACTAGCACAGTCGTTGCTATTAGAAGATGAAGATTAACAAGACCTACTAGGTTTTATAAAACCTAGTAGGTCTAACACTATCACTGACCATGATAATAGCTACTTGGAACATAGAGCGCTTAAAGCATGCAAAGGAGTTGCAGCGTATGCGAGAAACCATCCTGGACGAACAAGCCGATGTGCTTATACTGACCGAAGCCGATACAAGGTTGGAGCTATCAGAGTATGCTTATAGCTTTGAAACAGAGCCACTCGAACAGCCTTTTTACAAGTCAACCGAACGGAGGGTTATCATTTATAGTCAGTATCCCATACTTGGGCAACTTGAAACCTACGACCCACGCACAGCCTGTTGCCCCCTTATTGAAACCCCAATGGGCATTGTTGCCTTCTATGGCACCATCGTAGGTATTTACGGAAATAGGGAACCTTCTTTTCAAGTAGACCTCAAAGCCCAGATTAAGGATTGGAAGCGTATTTCAGAAACGTATCAGCTATGCATAGCTGGCGATTTGAACATGAGTTTTCAGGACAATTATTATTTCACCAAAGCGGGGAGAATGGCCATGAAAACAGCCTTTACCAAGTGCAAATTGGAAAACGTTACGGGCTGCTTAGATGAGAACATAGACCACATTGTGCTGAGTAAATCCCTTGCAAACTACTCCGAAGATGCATTCTCAGCCTGCAGCATGTGGAATTTGGATAAATCACTCTCAGACCACATTGGGGTCAGCATGTTTTGGATGCAGATTGTCTAATTTGCCCCCGATGGCGCGCGTCTGTGACGCGTGACCGCCCTAATAGCTAAAACCTGACACCTCATAGCTGAACAAAAATGTCCCTCAATCCGCAAGAACAAACCTTTAGATACACTTCGACTGGGCTCAGTGCAAGCAACATGGTTAAAGGCCGTGTGGCCATAAAGCTTTTTAGAGGAGTATAGTCATGGCAGCAGGAGATTGGAAAGAAATGTTGGTAGCCGCACAGAATGGCGATTTAGCCTTGGTGCGCTACCATATTAGAATGGGGGAGAACCCCAATTACCAGCACCCCGAGTTTCTCACAACCCCGTTAATTGAGGCGGCTACGTTTGGACATAAAGAGATTGTGCAGTTTTTGCTAGAGAATGGCGCAGACCCTAAGATAAAAGCGGGGTTTAGCTCAGATACAGCACTTATGATGGCCAAGCAGAACGGGCACAAAGAAGTGGAGAAACTACTTAAGGCCGCCCTAAATTCGAGTCCGCCTAGCTAGACATCCGTCACCCTGAACTTTTTTCAGGGTTTATTTAGAATAACACAGATGCTGAAACAAGTTCAGCATGACTATACAAAAACCCTTCGGCAGAGAGACCACTTCGCTAAATTGCAACGCCTGCCCGCTAACAGCTAAAACCTATTAGGTCTGTTAGGTCCATATCTCCTTCCCTTCTCCCCTTCAATAAGCGCAAGCAATTGAATACCTTCGGTTTTCCCAAAAACTCCCTATGAAAGCCGATTTCAACCTCGTACCCGAAATGCCTGATAATGCAGGCGAATTTACCTCTGCGTTTTACAAGCGTTTTCCTCTAAAAAAGAATACTCAGCCGCTTCAGATTTCAGAAGCAATTAGCAAAGATTTTTCGTTTCCATCTTTCTATAAGAATGTAAGCTGTGGCATAGGCATTTTCATGTGCAGTTACGAGCAGGCGCTAAAAGTGCTCTCTCATCCAAGCATGAAACCAGTGCGTATGCCTGGCGGACGAGCTGTTGTTATCTTCTCGTGCTACGAGTACAAAACCGTAATGAACATGCAACCCTACAACGAGATTGCCATGACCATTCCGTTGTTGATGGACGGTGGTTTTGACGTTCCTGTTTTACCCCTTATTTCTAAGGCTTTCAAGAATTTTGGTTATCACGTATTTTCTATGCCTGTAACATCCGAAGAGAATAGAATTCGGGGTCAGAAACTATGGGGCATTCCTAAAGTAACCGAACGCATTGACATAGAACAGAAAGTCGGTTTTTCTACAACCGTTGCTCATGATGCTGATGGAAAAGAATATTTCAGATTGAAAATTCCTATGCAAGGGTCATCCCAGTCATTTGACGAAACAGGTCATCTCTACTCCATGAGAGAAGGAGAAATTGTGAAAGCACAAACCAATTTTAAGGGCAATTTTGAGGTAAACAAACACATGGGATTGTTATTCAACAAGGGAAAGAAATCAGACAGCCCCTTGTTAACCTTGGGCGATTCGCCTCGGGCAGCGATTTTAAAACAATTAGAGATTGAGGAAAGTGTTTTTCAAACACGTTGGTGCGCCAAAATGGAGGCTTGTTTCGACCTTGGAACAGTGTACTCGAAAGGATGATTACAAAGTTTTATCGTTTTTCTGTTTTCGTTTTCCTACTAGCTGTAGTTGGTTGTGCCGTTCCATTGCGCGGGGTTATTTACCTAAACCCCGATTTAAAAGACCACAAATGGCTTCATGCGCATGAGATGAAGGCTTCAGAAACTCCTTTTCGTTTTTACGCATCTGAATCAACTGATTTAGGAGAAAAAATTGGGTTGAATGATTGGTCGCCACCCGTTGTGCCTCTTTGGCGAACGCTGAATGAATTGGTGAAAGCGCATCCAAACCAAGCATTGGTCATCATTAGAAATGACACCATTCTCTACGAACATTATGCGGATGAGAACAGAGAACGATTGAACCCCTCCTATTCTGTGGCCAAATCGTTTACCTCGGCACTGGTTGGTTTTGCTGTGCAGGATGGACTTATAAAATCTATGGACGAATACATTGCAGATTACCTTCCAGGAATTTGCGAAGACGCGAGGTATCAGCGCGTAAAGATTAAGCACTTGCTTAACCATACATCAGGCATTGAACACGCATTAACCGTTGATGCACTTCTGTACTACGGCAAGAACCTGAAACGCGCCAATAATTACATCAAATTCAAGAATGAACCTGGCACAAACCAAGCGTACATGAATATGAATGTTTGGATTCTCGGTCAATTGCTAGAAAAAGTAACAGGTGCGCCACTAAACGAGTACATGCAAGCGAAGATTTGGATTCCACTCGGAATGGAGAGCGATGCACGTTGGACAGCCGATAAAGGCGAACGAATCAAGCCCTATTGCTGTTTGCAAGCCACGGCTTTAGATTACGCCAAATTTGGACGATTTTACATGAAGAAAGGTAATTGGCAGGGCAAGCAATTACTAAATGAAGATTGGGTGAATTCTACCTTAGCACGAGACACCACAGAAGGCGGCACTTTTGGCTACCACAATTGCTGGTACATAGGCTATAAAGAGTACAATGATTATATGGCCATTGGTCTTTATAAGCAGCATATTTATATCAATCCAGATAAAAACATCATCATCATTTCTATGAACGAGCGGCCTCGAACCAACGCTCAAAAGTCTCTTAATTGGGAGGATGTTTTTCGCCAAATAGTTGACCAGCTTTAAGGAAATAGGAACAGGTTACGCTAACCAATTCGAATCCATAAATTCATAGTCTCAAACCCCAATTATGAAACAACTTTCCCTTTTTACGTTCCTTTTTCTCTCCGTTTTCTTGAGTTTCGCTCAGAACGATATTTCACTCAGAAGTGATGTTGATCCAAATCTAGCGCCCTTCTACCATGGCGTGGCTTCTGGAGACCCGCTTTCGGACAGAGTGATTATTTGGACGCGCTACACACCAGATGCAACAGGAGATCCTGTTACTATTAACTGGGAAATGGCTACAGATACTGGCTTCTCTAATTTGGTTCAGAATGGCAGCGTAGTCACACAATCTAACCGCGATTGGACCGTTAAAGTTGATGTGACTGGCCTTACGCCAAATATGTGGTATTACTACCGTTTTGAGTACAACGATGCCTATTCGCTAGTTGGAAGAACCCGCACTGCTCCTGTAGGAATGGTAGATTCTCTCCGCTTTGCCGTTGTTTCGTGCTCAGATTATGT
>CALCGD010000349.1 GCA_937900875.1 uncultured Flavobacteriales bacterium | reverse complement strand
GGTACTTTCTCAGCGTCAAAAACCGATTTAAATCAACAATCGGTATACAGGTTACAGACAAATATTTCAACCCGTATCATCAAGAAAATTGATTACGATTTTGCGATGATGAGTTCGTATGAAGATTCTAAACTCATTCATTCTGACCTTAAAAATTACATGAACAAGGAGTTAAGAAAAAGCTCAACGGTAGATTTTGACGGATCGAAGTACCTAATTAAAACAGAAAATGAAACTCTGACACATAACGAGATGGTTGTTAACTACAGCTCGGCCTCACTTTATTTTGAAGAACCCATTGGACGAAAATTTCTTTTTAGCGAAAACTATGGAATCAACTTACCGATCTCGGAAGTTTCTGCGCATAAATACATGGTTAAATTGCCTAACGGGGATAAAAATTATTACGAATATTTGAACGGAGAAGTAGTGTGCGTGGAGTTCGATAAGAGCGTTATTAACGTTAGAATGAAAAGAAAATCAAGTTAGTTACACAATAAAAAAACGTGCATGCAGTTTCGCGCACGAATGATCAAAATCAATACAACCGCTTGTTGACAAACGTCAATGAGCGTTTTTTTTTCGCCCTATTCCTTTGTCGTGTCAATTAGTTAATCAATGGTCAGCGGACTGGCCTCATAAAAACTAAAAAACGAGACAATGAAAAAATGGAAAGTTGCAGCGTTGTCATTGGCGATAGCCAGTACAACCATCGGTACAAGTATGGCACAACTATCAGTTGGAGCTAAAGGAGGAGGTACTCTCAACACGGTTTCAGGCAATACTACTGCCGGAACTGAAAAAGACATGACCCTCGGTTATCAATTTGGTGCCACGGTAAATTATGGGTTCAGCAAGATTTTCTCGCTACAGCCAGAAGTTATCTTCATTCAAAAAGGAGGCAGGGCATCATCATCATCTACAGACGATTTTACCCAGTTAACGGCCAATTATTTGGAGGTTCCAATTTTGGCCAAGGCTCAGTTTGGCGGTGAAAAGTTCAAAGGTTTTGTTGTACTCGGACCATATGCTGGCTATTGGGCTGGTGGAAAGAATAAAACGAGCCTTTTGGGAACGGAAACGAAAGAGAGCATAGATTTTGACAATAACATTGATGATGATGGTTACAAGCAAAATCGAATTGACCTAGGAATTAATGGAGGTTTAGGAATGCAATATGCCATCGGAAGAGGCAATATATTTCTTGATGCTCGTTATGGTTTTGGTCTTTTCGACATGAATAAGTACAATACTGAGCCTACAGATTACAAGACACAAGCAAATCGCTCGGTTGAAGTATCTTTGGGATATATGTTCAGAATTACTAAAGAAGGTTGATTGTTAAATTGAAATAAATAGCCAGTCCGGTCATTGCGCCATCAGCCCAGCAGGGCTTTTGGTGTTTAAAGCAGGAAAACATGGAAAATATACTCGAAAAAGTGGAAGGGGCAATGGCCTTACAGAGTTTCATTCAAGGAATTGTTGATTTCTCTGACTCTGAAATGGAGGTTATTATGGCTCATTTTAAACCGATGAGCCTGCCTTCTGGAGAATATCTTGTTGACGAAGGGTTGGTGTGTAAGCACATAGGTTTTATTACCAAAGGCTATATTCGTACCTATTACGAGATTAATGAAGTGGAAGTAACAACCATTGTAAATACAAAGCACAATATTGTTACTGCGCACACAAGCTTTACGTTACAGCGTCCGTCAATGGCGTATATCCAAGCAATAACCGACAGCGAATTGCTGGTGCTTGATCATAAAAGCATGCAAGAGCTTTACGCAAAGATTCCTAAATGGGAGCGCTTAGGTAGATTGATTACGGAAGGCGTTTATGGCTATATGGAAGGAAGGGTTGTAGATTATTTGAGCTTAAGTCCAGAAGATCGATATCGAAAAATGCTGGAAGAAAACCCTAAGCTCTTGAAGGATGTTCCATTGAGATACATAGCTTCTATGTTAGGAATTACACCAGAAACCCTTAGCCGTATTCGAAATAAGGTGCATAAAGGGTAACTATCTGTTAATTTCGGTGGCTATGGAAGCAAACCGAATTTCAATTTATTTGACCCTGTTCGCTCTTTGCGGATGGGGTCTTTTTTCTTGCGGAAACAAACCAACTAAAAAGGAAGAAGCCACTACTTTTTCTATCAGATACAATCTGGTCGGTCGTGCTTGTAAATCACACATTCGTGGACTCTTTCTTGTAACTGACAAGGTTGGTTGGGCAAGTGGGACTCAAGGTACTTTCCTAAGGATGACGGATGGTGAAAACTGGATTTCTGACAGTATTCCCGGTTACACACATCTCGATTTTAGAGACGTGCACGGCTTTGATGAAAACAACGCATTATTGATGGCTGCTGGCGAGGAGGGCAGAATCCTCAGAACTAAAGACGGTGGAGTTTCGTGGGTAGAAGTTTATACCAGATTGGATTCAGGTATTTTTTTGGATGGAATGGATTTTCATGAAAACGTGGGCTATTGCTACGGTGACCCAATTGATGGAAAGTTTGTATTAGTCTGGTCTCAAGATTTTGGGAAACATTGGGAGGAAGTCCCAACTAATTCAATCCCAAAATCACTCCCAAAAGAAGCTGGATTTGCGGCTAGCGGTACTGGAGTTTTGACTTTGGAAAATATGAGTTTCCTAGCTACTGGTGGAGATTCTACCGCTAGAATTATGAGAACATCACTCAGAAAAGGAAACAGCGAGATGTTTAATACACCATTGCGTTCCGCTGATGGATGTGGCATTTTTTCTCTGGCAGCAGCTGGTCAAACTGTAGTAGCAGTTGGCGGATGCTACTTAGACAGTACTAGTTCAGATGCAAATTGTGCTGTGTCAGATGACGGAGGTGAAACATGGACACTCATTACAGCAAATCAGCCTAGAGGTTATCGTTCTTGTGTCGCTTATTCGGAGAAGGCGGATTTATTACTCACTTCTGGTAGAACAGGAATAGAATATTCTTTAGATCACGGATTCAATTGGATTCCTGTTACGGAAGATGGGTATTACACTTGCGCCTTGGCAGATTCAACGGGTTGGGTAATGGGCAAAAGTGGTAAAATGGCCAAACTTAGTTTCTAGCCCAACAAGTTAGTGGTAGATCGAATTTCACTTAACGCAGCAAAAAGCGTATCCAATTCCGCTTGCGTATTGTATCCCTGAAAGCTGTAACGAGTGTAAACAAAATCGCCATGTGGGAAGACGGGAATTTCAATTTTGTATTCGTTGTATAGCGTTGCACCCAATTTTTCAAAATCAGGACAATTAATTCGAATACTGCACATCTGACCCAAAAAGTCATCCGAAATTGGGCAGAGGATCATGCCATTGGCAGCTTCTGCAAATCGTTGGTAATTGGCTTGAGAAGTTTTTCGCTGCTCTGCTGACACAGTTTTCCAATCAAAGTTTTTCCTGAATTCGAGTGCTTTCGGAATTGTGAGAAAAGCGGCAAAATCTCGTGTGCCTTGCAGTTGGTGGTAATCGATGAAGCGAGAATGGGTAGGCGCATCGCTTTCATATCCCCAACTGATAATTAGCGGGTCAAATAAATCTTGTAATTCTCTTTTCACATAGAGGAAAGAACAACCTTTTGGCGTTAGAAGCCATTTATGGCAGGCGCCCGTGTAAATATCAGCTTGAAGAGTTGCTAGATCTAAAGAAATGTGCCCTGGAATATGTGCTCCATCCACAATGGTGATAAGACCTTTTTCTTTAGCTATGGCACAGATTTCTTCGACTGGAAGTCTCAGAGCAGTAGTGCTCGTAATGTGACTGATGAAAATTGCCTTGGTGTTCTTGGTCAAACCAGCAAAAAACTCCTCAATTATTTGCTCTTTACTGAATGTGGGCAACGAAATTTTCTGCTGAACGTATTTGGCTCCTACTTTACCGCAGTAGTAATTCCAAGTGCGATCCATGGCGCCATATTCTAGGTCCGTACCAAGAATTTCATCTCCTGCTTTTAGCGGGAAGCTTTTAATAATGATGTTGAGAGCATAACTCGGATTCATGGTAAAAACCACGTCATCTTCATTACAGCCAATAAATTCTCCTAGCGCAGCACGAGACTGGCGAAGCAACTGAGGCCCTTGTTTTACAAAAAAGTTGACCGTGTTTTTCTCCAATTCTAGTTGCCATTTCTGATAATCCTCAAAAATGGGTTTCGGACATGCGCCAAATGAACCGTGGTTTAGGTGAGTTACCTCTGGGTTTAGAAGAAATTTAGAACGGATTTTTTCCATTGCGGAAAATTACTCTTCCAAAAGCACTCCAGCCAATTGCTTTACCTGCAACTATACGCAGCGAAGAATGGAATATGATTGTGAAGGGGAGGGAGTACGCGTTGTAAAAGAATTATCGGGGTTTGCTACAAATACCTACTAGGTTTCCAAAACCTAGTAGGTCTCAACCACTAAACGCAGTCCCTGAGGTCAGTTCGAGTGCGCGAGGTACGAGCGTGTATCGAGAACTAGACACCGGTTGGAGGGAAGAAATGAACACACCAGCATGGCTTACCAAGCTTTCTTCTGTAGAGATCAGTTATAAACTGATAGTGTCATGTTTCACACGAGTGATCCGTTGGAACACTCGCGCGAGCGGGGGGGGGCGAAGCACAAAACTGTCTGCCACCACTGAACTTGATACGAAGCACAAATGTTCAATTAACCACCGAACCGCCACTTTTGCCAAACCGCTGTTAGCGGCTGCTGTTCTTTCTTTGTGTCTGTGGTCTGTTTGTCTTATTAGTAATATGGTGAAATCATTAAATATACAATTACTCCTGTCAAGCTTACATATAACCATATTGGCATTGTCCACCTTGAAATTTTCTTATGTTTTTCAACTTCCATATTCAGTCCACGTCCAATTGAAATTAATGCTAGAGGAACAATGATTGCGGCTAATAAAATATGCGTTAACAGTATAAAGAGATATAAATATTTAATAAAACCTTCACCACCAAATTTTGTCGAAGGTGTCGAAAAGTGATAAAGTAAATACGATACTAAAAACAAACTTGTCCAAAAAAGAGCTAATAGAACAAATCTTTTGTGTCGGGTAATGTTTTTCTGTCTAATAGCCACAAGTGCGATAACTAATGAAACAAATGTCAAGCTGTTAAGTATTGCATTTAAGAGTGGAAGAAAAGAAAAGTCGTGCTTTTTTAGAAGTTCAATATCTGGCAAAAAAAAAGCGATTGCAATAAGAGAATTGATTGCTATGGTTAGTGTCCAGATTAATGGTTTGTAGTTTTTTCTTTGTTGTCCGTCAATTGTTGTTTGCATTGTATTATTTTGTTTATCGATTTTATGAATGCGGTCGGTCTTACAGTTGCCGCTAACG
>CALCGD010000348.1 GCA_937900875.1 uncultured Flavobacteriales bacterium | reverse complement strand
GTAAGTCGTTTCCTTAAGAAGTTCTGGAACCTGTTTCATGATGGAGACTCCTTCATTGTTTCGGAAGACGAACCGACTGCCAAAGAATTGAAAGCCTTGCACGCTACCATCAAAAAGGTGCAAGAAGACATCGAGCGATTGTCGTTCAATACCTGTGTCAGTCAATTCATGATCTGTGTAAACGAACTCAACGACCTCAAGTGCAACAAGCGCGCGATCTTGGAGCCGTTAACAGTTGTGGTTTCGACCTACGCCCCGCACGTTACGGAAGAAATCTGGTCGCTTCTTGGTCATTCTGAAAGCATCACATTTGCGGAATACCCAATATTAAACGAAAGCTACTTGATTGAGGATAACGTGAATTATCCGATCAGTTTCAATGGTAAAACACGTCTCAACCTAGAACTTCCAGCAAGCATGAGCAAAGAGGAAGTGGAGCAGGTTGTTCTGGCCAACGAAGATGTACAACAGCGTTTGGAAGGCGCAACTCCGAAGAAGGTGATTGTGGTTCCGAAGCGCATTGTAAACATCGTGGTCTAACCAGTATTTCCAGAATTTTTATCTTCGCACAATAATTTCCAACCAAATGAAAAAAATTTACACCGCAATTATTCTCAGTCTTTCATGTACTTTATCTATAGGGCAGACACTTGTTAGTCATCCTGGCAATCAGGAGGTATCAAAAAACACGATTGATCGCAGAACCAATAATAACCGGGGAGGGGGAGCAATTTGGTATGAAAACTTTAGTGGCGGAACCAACATAAGTGGTACTGAAATAACAACAAGCGCTGGCACTTGGAATGCCAGTATTACTGACAATGGAGATATATGGAAGCATAGTATTTACGGACCAAGCGGATGTTTTTCAACCAACGTAGGAATACCGGAATTTACAACAGCTGGTAATGGTTTTCTATTATTTGATGCTGATTCTGCGAATTGCTTAGACCCCTCACAAGACCCACCTTTGTTCAATCAAAATCAATGGAGTGGCTCCATAGTAAGCCCACAAATAGACCTTACCGGTTATCAAGATGTTGTATTGTACTTCGAATATGCAACCAGATGGTGCTGTAATGACCAGTTCATTACTTATGCATTGTCATCTGACAACGGAGCTACTTGGTCCGATGAGCAGGAAATAATTTCTCCCAATGTTAATATAGTATTGCAAAGCAGCATGGAGGTTGTCGTATCTGGCTTTGTGGCCAATTCATCTCAGGTGAGAGTTCGATTCAGCTGGGGAATTGACCCCAATGTCGGCCAGGGGTCTGGCTTCTATTTCTTAGCTATAGATGATGTGGCATTTTATCCACAGCCTAGCGATGATGTAGTACTTATGGACATATTAACTAGCCAAATAGACACAGCTGAGATAGGCGATATTCAATACCATCGTATTCCACAAAGCCAGTTGGGCAGTCAATTACAGTTTAATGTTCGAGGCAACAATTTTGGAACATCGGCTCAATCTATTGTCCTGATGGATGTAGATGTGCAGAACAGTTTGGGTGCAACAGTAGCCTCAGGTTCAAGTAACCTTTTAAACGTAGCCGCTGGAGACACTTTTACAATAAGCACATCAGCCTCAATTAGTAACCTGCCCATAGATGTATATACTGCCAATTATAGCATAACCAGTAGTGGAGATGTTAGTGGTGGCGCGGAATACGATGACAATACACTGGGACACAATTTTGCAATAACAGAAAACCGGTATTCAATTGACGGTCTCGGAATACACGACCAACCCGTTCTCACAGACATAGGAACAAACAGCTATACAGGAGCCGAGGATGATTTTGGAATGTTCACTGCGTATGAAATCGTTGGTCAGGAAACCCTTTCGGGAGTGGAGATTCTTCTCGACCCAATAGAAACTTTTCCTGGAGCTTATCTCTATGCAACACTGCATACACTCGAAGACATACTTAATAATGACCCTGGTAACTGGCTGGCAGAAAGTGATGATTATTATGTCATCACACAAGCAGATATAGACGCTGGTTTTGTTTTTATTCCTTTTTCTGAGCCTTACAATGCCAACAATGAAATTGTTTATGCTGGCATATTAGCCTACAGTGATGGTAACTCTTACGATCTCCAGATATATGATGATTTAACGGTTGAACAACCATGGTGGGCATCCATGATTTCTATTGATGCCCAAATCTATATCGTTGGTAATGCTTTAGCTATTCGCTTAACAACTTGTGTTAATGGAAATGTGGTTTCTGTTTCTGAGTGCGATTCTTATGATTGGAATGGAAACACCTATGCATCAAGTGGCATTTATTCTTTTGTTGACCCAACGGGAGAGTGTGAAACCTTGGATCTGACTGTACTTGATGGCGGCACTACGTTCTTGGATTATGACCTATGTGCAGGTGAGAGCATTAACGTTGGAGGTACTAACTACTCGGCATCTGGTCAATACACTCAGATTGAAACAGCATCCAACGGATGCGACTCAACAATAAACATTGATGTTTTTGTTGAAACTGAACCAACTACCAATATACTTGGGAACATAGCTGTTGCACCGAATAGCGTAGAAACATACGCCATTGTTCAACCTGGTGGATATACGATCACTTGGTCTGTTACCAATGGCACAATTTTAAGTGGCCAAGGTTCTAATTCAATAAGTGTTTTCTGGGATGCAACTGGTGGTGGCGAGGTAACGCTAACCCTTGCCAATAGCATATGCTCATATACCTACACGCTTCCTGTAGGAACGTTTGTAGGCATAGAAAATCACTGGATTACTGACCTCCAGATTCACCCTAACCCGAGCACTGGAATCTTCAACATGGAGTTGACAGAACCTGCTCTAATTTCAGTGATGGATGCGCGCGGAAGAAAAATTCTTGAGACCAACGCAAATGGTCGTTTCAGTTTGGATTTAAATGGATTTTCAAAAGGAACATACATTCTTCAGGTTCAGACTAGTAAAGGTTTGTATTCTGAGAAGTTGATTAAGGAGTAGTTCTCTCCTTCGGTCGAGATGACCGTGGACGTTGGCGCGCATTAGGGATTACGGACAAAGTCCGTGAGGTGCTTCGCAGTTGCAGCAAGCTACCGTGTAGCGCGAAAAGCCCGACCGCGCTGTTCGGGTTTCGCTTTCATTAACTGTGTGTACCCTGAGGTTCTCGAAGGGTAGCGTCTGCCATGCTGTAGGCTTCGAGAACCTCAGCCTACGGTCTCGCGCGGGAACGCCCAAATTGTTCAAAACTCGGTCTGCAAAAGCCTTTCGTTTGGGTTAACTTTACCACCCCTTGATTCCAAAGGATACCATAGCGCAAATATTTGAAACAGCCCGAGTTGAGGAGGTTGTTGGAGACTACGTTCACCTAAAAAAGAAGGGCGCCAATCTGTGGGGTAATTGTCCATTTCACAACGAGAAAACCCCTTCATTCAGTGTCTCGCCTCCTAAGGGAATTTACAAGTGTTTTGGTTGCGGCAAGGGAGGAAATTCTGTGAATTTCATTATGGAACATGAGCAAATGACGTACCCAGAGGCGTTACGACATTTGGCGAAAAAGTACAACATTGAAATAGAGGAAGAGCAACAAACAGACGAGCAAATAGCCGAGCAAAATGAGCGCGAAAGCTTGTATTTGGCATTAGCATTCGGTCAGCGTACGTTCACTTCAAACCTCCTTAAAACAGAAGAAGGTCAGGCCATTGGACTTAGCTATTTTAAGGAGCGTGGCTTTTCAAATGAAACAATAGAAAAAT
>CALCGD010000347.1 GCA_937900875.1 uncultured Flavobacteriales bacterium | reverse complement strand
CCTCTTGGACTCGAACCAAGGACCCTCTGATTAACAGTCAGATGTGCTTTATTGAACTCAAATGACAATAAGGCATTGATACCACAAGATCATTTTTTAACCTTGTATGCCATTAATCAATGATGTAAACGCTTTAAAGTGGTTCGACTTTTGACCCGTTGGCTGTACACTTTGAGTTTAGCTAGCTGCATATGAGAATCGATCTTAGAAGCGACACAGTAACTAAACCAAGTCAGGCCATGCTTGACTTTATGCAACAGGCTAAGGTTGGGGATGACGTTTTTGAAGAAGACCCAACTATCAACCAATTACAACAGCTTACTGCGGAGATGTTTGGAAAGGAGGCCGCTCTTTTCTGCCCAAGCGGCACAATGTCTAATCAAATTGCCATCAAAGCTCAAACCCAACCTGGGGATGAGGTAATTTGTGATGAAGGAGCTCACATCCATTATCATGAAGGTGGGGGAATCGCCTTCAATTCTGGAGCCAGCACCAATCCTTTATCGGGAACTAGAGGCGTATTTACCGCTCAGCAGGTTAAAACTGCATTACGCCCTGCAAACATTTATTTTGCACAAACAACCATTGTGTCAATAGAAAACACTTGCAACAGAGGAGGCGGAAAAATCTTTGATTTTCAAGAAATCCAAAGAATTCGTCAGGTTTGCTCGGACAATAAGCTGAAACTACACTTAGACGGAGCAAGGCTGTTTAACGCAATAGTTGAAGTAAATCGCTCGCCTATAGAATATGGTGCCGAATTCGATTCAATTTCAATTTGTTTGAGCAAAGGCTTAGGAGCCCCAGTGGGCTCGTTACTTATTGGCAGTAACGATTTGATTCAACGTGCTTACAGGATACGCAAGGTCCTTGGAGGAGGAATGCGTCAGGCCGGATATTTAGCTGCTGCAGGAATTTACGCTCTTAATAATAACGTAACGCGCTTGGCCAAAGACCACCAATTGGCCAAAGAAATTGGAACCTTACTTCGAGAATTTTCTTTTGTAAAGCAAGTGCTTGAACCTGAAACCAACATTCTTGTTTTTGAACTTGAAAGAAGCGTTTCTACATCCGATTTAATACATCACTTGCAAGAGGAAAGTGTTTTTGCCTTTGAGGTAGGACCACAACAAATACGATTTGTAACCCACTTGGATTTACCAAGCGACACACTCGAGAAACTGCGTTCCTCTCTTGCAAGGTTCAAGTATTAGTCTGAGCGATTAGATTGAATCCAGTGATCAAACCTGACAATCTCAGGACTTGACGGATACCAAGTAAATCCTTTATCCTCGTTCAGACAAGCGTTTAAGCCGAGTATATTTTTTTCAGATAATAGATCAAAATCCAAGTCTTTACGCAGGAGATTTCCAAAAATGTCTATGGCAGTTCTCACTCTTGGCGTGTCTAAGTTCTTGTGTCTGGTCAAGAATTTTCTTGTTGCGTCTAACTTAAACTCCAGCCACTCTTCATCGCGCCTTGAAATGAGTTGCATCATTTCTAGCAATCTATAATGAATGTTCCATGCATCTTGCTGCTTCATTAGATATCCGTCAGAGTTGATGGTTTTGAATGAATCGTCAATATCCGCGTTCAAAAACTCAATACTTGCCTTAATAAACAACCATCTTGGAACTAATGGCTCCCTTGTGGCAATTCGAGGGTGAGCAAGTGCTACACCTACATGCTTAATTGCACTACCGTAGTTTGCTAGAGCGGCATCGGAAATTGCCAAATATTGAAGTGGTACGAGTCTATTAAACCCCGATACCGGAAAAAATTTCTCGGCTTTACTAAAATAAACAATAGCACTTTCAAACTGACGAAGCTCAAAATACCCACCGCCAACGGTCTGGTTAACACCCGCCATATTGTTCTTTGACTTTACAGAAGGGTTCTTCTCAACCAAGTTTAAAAACTTAAGTCCAATTAGAACAACCTCCTCATAATTTTTACGCGCCCTATGATATTCAGTAGCAGCCATGTAATACCAGAAACCGATTCGGGCAAGTTTATGCTTCTTAAATAAATTACCCAGTTCATGAATCAACCCGAGATACTCAGCCTCTTTGGCTCGAGTTTTCAAATTCTTGGAAAACTCAGGACTGGATAGCACAAAAGACTGTTCCTCTACATAAAGCAAAGCTTCATAAATTTTTAAATCCCTCGAAATTTCCTTGTTTAACCGAGTTAATTCGGTGGATGATGTTGCGCCAACGAAAAACTCTCGTAACTGGTGATTTATTTGTAAACGTTCAGCTAGAAGCTCAAACTTATCAGCAGCGTACAATGCCTGTTTTAGCACTTTCATTCCTTCTATTTGAGCCCCTCTAAGCAGCAGCAAGTGCGATTGAGCTACCTTTTTTCTACAATCTAATTCTGCAGCACGATTTCCTTGAGCCAATCTCTTAGTTGTGTCTTGCATGAGCAGCACATTGAGAATGTCGTTCTTCAATCTACTCTTTAGATGTGAGTAGGCCGAAACGCTGGCGTTTGTTTTCAACATTAATCGAGCGTCAGAATCAGACTCAACACCTTCTTCCACCAACTTAAAAAGAGCCAATCGAAGTTTTTCTTCAGAATTCGTATTTCGAGAATAATAGTGAAGCAATAACCTTTTCTCACTAGGCCTTAAAACTTTCACTAGTGACGTCAAACTCTTCATGCGACTAAAATGCGCGAATAAACTTTCATTTATGTGTCGTATTCGTCTATTTATCTACTTTTTATTAACATTCATCGCCATTTTACAGCAATCCATCGATATTTATTAACTCGTTTATCACTGACACTCAATGAGTTAGCAAATAAAGTGAAAATTATACGACATTTTTCTTGTTTCAACACGTCTTTTTGTCTTATGTTTGACGGGTCTAATCGAAGAAAATGAACCGTTCATCGATGAAACGAAAGAAAAAAGTAATTGAAACTGTAACGACCTAAAACCTAAACACATGGAACTGTTAATCGCGTTTTTAATGGCATTTGGAGTAATCACTGCTGAGGATGCAAAAGGAATGAAATCTTCGGAGGATGCAAGATCTATTATAAGTCATAAAGATTTGGAAAACGATTACGAAAAGTGGATTTGGGCAGCTGAAGCTGACGATTTTTGATTGAATCTGTTTCGTTTTTCGAAACTGAATAAATACATGACTAAGCCATAATTGGCAAGTCATAATTGAAATAGCAAAGAGTTTCTTTGCTCAACTGAATCGGTGGTCACTGGTTCAATAACATACCTTTTAAAAAGGTTTAAGACATTGCGTATCAATGTTTTAGATTTCTATTGCGCTTTTTGACGCGGTCAACCTGACCCTTGTATTTCCTTGTACACCCTTATATGCAGTTCTACATTTGGTGCTGTAATCGTGCTACTATCTATTGTGGCATCATAAAACAAGAGTGACATGGAAACTATTTTTGCAACGCTTACCGATAACCAGAGAGTTGAAACCTTGAACAACCTCTATCAGAAAGGTCTTTCAACTCCAAAAGAACAACTGGCATTTTCTGCTGACAAGTTGGTTTACTTGAAGCCCTTCATTTCTCGATTAATTAATGCAGACGGCATTACCGGTGATTTAAACAGCCGCATAATGACACGCAATGTTATTGACGAGCTTTTGCAGGATATTCTTGAGGAAATAGAGGCAACAAGCGTAATCCAAACCAGCAAAGATTCCGCGAAAATTGCATCTGAGTATGGTCTTCAGTTGATTACAAACAAATTTCCGGAAGAAGCTTACTACACAAGAGTAGCCTAAATCAGTCCCAAACTATTCAAACATTAGCCATGTGCCCATCAGATATCTTTCAACTTCCTGCCTCTGCTAAAGGTTTTGGACCAAGTGCTGAAGTTTTCGCTTCCGAGCTACAGCATCCGTGCAGTATAGCCGTTAAGGACAACGTTATTAAGGAGTCTGTTAGAATACAAGTTCAACGAGACGAGACTGAAACGTGGATTGATTACGAAGAGGGACAACTGTTAATTGGAAAGAAAATTAAGTGCCGAATCGCTTATGAGGGTGAAACTAGAAACATTACAATTGAAGTTTTCCACACTTGAGTCTTACTTGGTCAGCTTGTAAATAAGGCTCAGGCAAACAACAACACTTATTATTACGTTTCCAACGGCAACCACATGGTTGCCGTTCTTTATTAGGGCAATAGTCTCAAAAGAAAATGTCGAAAACGTACTAAACCCTCCACAGAAACCGATGATTAATCCTGCCTTCACAATCTTATTATCAACTCCAGATTTAAGGAATAGCTCTACAATAATCACTAGGACCAAACAACTAAGTAAGTTGCTAATAAACGTTGCTAACGGATACGCTCCGTCATAAACCTTCGCTGTGAGAAGAGATAAGATATATCTTAATAAAGAACCTAATCCGCCTCCAACAAACACCAAAAAGTAAGTCATATCTAGTCTACTATTTTCTTTATCAATGTTGCCACTCCAATTCCAATCAAAACTCCTAAAACTGCACCTGCAATAACATCTAATGGGTAATGAACTGCAAGGTAAATTCTACTGAACGAAACTAGCCCGGCCCATAGAAACATCAGGTACCAGATTGGGTTTGTACGACCAAAAAGCATGATAATGAACGCAGAAAGACCAAAAACATTCGTGGCGTGTGAAGACACGAAACCGTATTGTCCACCACATCGACCTGAAGCTAAATACAAAACATC
>CALCGD010000346.1 GCA_937900875.1 uncultured Flavobacteriales bacterium | reverse complement strand
CAGAAATATTGCTGCCTAACTTAACCTGCTGTCCACTTTTTTGTTGCAAGTCCAGATAGAATCGGTAGAGAATGCCCCACAATCGAAGCTATTGGCCCACCAATAAAACACCCGATAGCATCCTGTTTCGGTCATCTGAAACAAGGAAACATTGGAATTTGGAACAGGAACTCCGTCTAAATACCATTGTCTGTTTACTCCTGATGGAGCACCAACATAATTGTTTCCGTAGTTAAGAATGGCTGCTGGTGTAGCACCACTTTGTGGAATAATCTGAAGATTTGGGGAACTAGACATGCAGCCGTTTGTGTCTGTTTGTACTAGCGAGTAATTGTTTACGGTACCAAGCGTTACTGGATAGGTACTCTGATGAAATCCTATCATACCCATAAATGTTGCTGTTTGCCAAATAGGACTGTAGGTAAAAAGTAGGTCGATGGTATTGCCAGTACAAAGCACTGCATCTGGCGCTATGGTTAACGTAGGTGGTATGGGCGCAGGGGCAGCAGTTACATGCACGGTGTAGCAGGTGTTCCAGGTATAACCATCTGTGTCTACCGTACTCAACGAAACATCAAAGTCAGAAGTTCCTTGCACAAACGTGTTGTTCTGGGTGGTAGCGCCATTGCTCCAAGTGTACTGGGCCATGCCTGGTTCTCCCAGAAAAGTGATGGTAGCGCCTTCACAAGCTGTAAAACCTGATGGGGAAGAGGTAATACCCTGATACCCGTTTATTAAAGGGTAATTCTGATACGGATAATACTGCGCCAACACAGTTTGGGTAATGGTATCTGTTCCTCCATAACCTGCGGCAAACAGTTTTACTTGGTAGTAGCCTGTACTAGGAGGGTTAAATTCTAACGCATTACCATACCCATCTATAAGCCCATCGTTGTCATAATCCCACGCTGCGCCTACAGAATTTATACTTGTATTGGTTAATTGGGTGCCCCCGCAATTTTGAATGACAGTAAAAGAGGCAGTAGGAGCCGGGGCTCCTGGATTTTGACCACATCCGTTTGATTGAAGCAGCTCTGACCTTAAAAGGGTAAGAGCTGAATTCATACGGTTGCTCTGCCCAGCTGTAAACGAAATTCTACACGCAGTATAGTCCATGTAATTGGGCGCATCTTCCATATCTACAACAAACGGATTGTACCCGCTGGTGTCTTGCATATCTGTACTGCACGAATTAGCAGGACAGGCAAAGTCATCGGTGCCATCGGGCGGTGTATCGCAAACATTGTCTCCATCAAGCAGGCAGTTATAGTTAGTACAACCTCCTTCAAACGTGTGGTATAACCCCAAATAGTGGCCTACCTCATGTGCTAGAATATTGTTGTTGAAAAAGTTGTATTGCACCACAATTCCATCCACGCCTGGATAACTTGTTAGGCTAGACGGAAAGGAAGAATAACCTACAAGACCATTTAGCGATGCAATGTCTCTGATAACCCAAAGGTTGAGATACAAATGTGGGTCCCAGCGCACTGTGTTTTTAAGTGCCTCATCGTTTTCGGGGCCAGTTGTCCAAACAATATCTGTGTTTGAAGAAACAGTACGGGTAATACCATTGGTTGCGTTGCCACTTGGGTCAACCGTAGCAAGGCAAAATTCAATCTGCACATCGGTGCCGTTTACATCGTAAAACGGAGCTTCATTTCTAAAACGCAGATTCAATTCTGCTATTCCGTCTAACACCAGTCCGTCAGAAATATTTTCTGGTCCGTTTGCATGAACGATGTGTACCACAACTGGTAGGGTGCGAACACCACCGCCACGCGCAGCATTCTCAAATTGACCGCTGGCATCTTCAAAAAGAAGTTGGTTCGCTCTTTCGTACTCCAGTTTGGCTCCAGCCTTAGCTAGCTGTGCGTTTCTGAAAGAATCAAAACCACAAGGGTTTTGCTGTGCCAACCCTTGCAGGCTAATAAGTAATACAAAGTAGGGTAGGGCTCGTTTCATTGACCGTTTATGATGATATACGGTAAGATGACCAACCTGTCCAACGGTTGCTTGTGCTTGATAGGTAGTTACAAGTAACCCTGTTTTTCGTTGCCTTTAGCAATGAAAAACAGGGTTAAAAAGTTAGAACCAGTGATTAATCTGCTACGCTGGTCTTTATCACGGTTGCAATCCAACGCTCCAAATTCGACTTTTGTGCTTCAAAATCTTGAGGATAAGGGCCAGATGCAAAGTGCAAATCTGCTGTGCCTTCTTCTTTATTTTCTGAAATAAGCAGCTTTTCAGAATAATGGAAACCATCTCTATCGTAATCTATGTGCAGGTAATAATTGCCATACAACATGCCCACATAGCCATCGGCATTTTCGCCCTGAGTGAAAAGCGTCAAACGTGCCTCTCCATCTGGATTCCACTCTGAAGAAAAGAACTCTTTCTCGTTGAACTTAGTGCCTAATTGTTTGAAATAAGCTGTCATACCTAAGGCTTTCCAAATGTCGGCTGTACTGGCTTTTAGCACAGATTTGGAATAGAAAAATGGTTGGGAGCCCTTGCTTGCTACTTCATCCTCAGAAAGGAAGGTAACATCACTTATCCAAGCAGAACCGTTGCCTCCGTTGGCAAAACGGTAGCCAACTACGGTATCTTCCTGCACAACAATAGCCTGAATAATGATAATCAGCTCGCTCATTCCTTTACGCTCAGAATAAATGCTTGCCACTCTCGGAAGCTCCATTTCCAAGGCTCTTGCATCTGGATATTTCTCGGTGTCTACATTAATCAGCGATTTGTTAGCGTGAAGTTCTTCTTCGGTTGGTAGTCTATCTGCTATGGCAGGAACCTCGGCAAGTTTCTTAATGTCTACTGGCACAAAACCAAAATTGTCTGGACAGTACCAACCTCCGTATCGGTGCGGTTCTTTCGCGGTTGATTCGGTTTCGGCTGTTGCCGCAGCTTCCTTGTCGCTAGCGTCTTTGTTTTGACCGCAAGCGGTGATGAAACCTAAACCGATAATAAGAACGGGTAGCAAGATTTTTTCTTTGAACATGGTATGTGTTTTAGACTGTGGTGGTAATGCTTAAATGCATCGATGAATGATTTCGTAAACCTCGGCAATCAATATCCGTTAGCACCAAAAGCAATGTAAAACAGTGCAAACCAAATGTAAAATGTGTGTAAAGCATTTACCCGCATTGCAAAACGAGGAGCGTTTTGGCTACCACCAGCGTACAAATGGAGTTTAGCTAAGCTTTAGCTGATAGAGCCAATAACGCTTGCCAAAGAGGGGGTCTATTTCTCTTATTCTTTCAAACCCCATACGTTCGTAAAGCCCCCTTGCCGAATCCATAAACTCGGAGGTGTGCAATGCCACAATTTGCTCGTCATGGTGTCTTGCGTAGTCTATGCAGTGCTGGGTAAGCTTCTCTGCAATTCCATTTCCTCGAAAGGCTGGGTTTACGCCAACCATTCGAATGTAGCTCCAAGCAGCATCAAATACCTGGGTAGGATTACCGCTTGGCACAATGTAGGCCACACCAATAATGTTGTTTTCACTCTCGCACACAAAGCATTTGGCAATCTCCAAAATGCCCGAGTACGAACTGTCGGCCTTTAAATTGGTATTCAGTATCTCCCAATTTTCTTGGGTTAAAACCTGTTCAAATTGTCCATAAGAGAGCACGGCAAGTGCTTTTAGCTGTGCTTTATCGGCACTTGTTCCTTCTCTATAGTTTAGGTTCATGCTTATGCTAAGAATAGCGTCTGGGTAAGATTAAAAGTCATCTCCGTCAGAATCTCCACCGCCTTCGCCACCACGTTCGCCACGACCACCGCGTTTCTTCTTTTGGTTCAGTCTGTAGGCAAAGCTTAGCACAAATTGCCGCGAACGCCACTGGAAATCGTTGGTAGATACCAAGGTAGGTGTGTCTACTTCCCAACGTCTTCTTCTAGAATTAAGCAGGTCTTTGGCGCTAAATGTAACGGTGCCGTTTCCCTTCAAAACATCCAATGCCAAGCCTACATCCCACGAATACATACTCAAGTCTCTGCCCTGTGGCGTATTTCTGGGCGCTCTGTACATAAAGGCAGACTGAATATCTAGCTTCTTCCAAACCGTCCATTTGCTTGTAAATCGTCCACGGGCACTGAACGTTTCAGCATAAAACGATTGTCCTTCATAATCGCCATTGGTAAACGAGTAAAACACATTTGCATTGAGCATTACGCGCCACCATTTAAAGAGACTGTAAGAGAAGCTAAGCTCCAGTCCTGTAGCATCTTCTGTGCTCAAATTAATAGGGAAACTGGTAATAATGCCTGTAGTGTCTGCTATCGAAATCCGCTCGGTAACACCATCGCTATGGCGGTAATAAATACTGGATAGCAAGGAGCCATTATCCCAAGTTTTAAGATGTCCTATTTCGGCAGAATGGGTAAACACTGGGTTCAAATTTGGATTGCCCGAACGGAAGTTCCGTGTATCGGATAAGCTGAAAAATGGAATAAGGTTGCGGAAGTGAGGCCGACTAATACGCCTACTGTAGCTTAATTGCAGCGAGTTGTTGGATGCAAATTCATAACTCAAATGGGCAGAAGGGAAGAAGCTCACATATTTGCGGTTGTTCTTCTCATTGGTGCGAACAAGCTCGGTGGTAATGTCCGAATACTCAGCTCTAACACCACCTTGCAAAGAGAGTCGTTTTATTTTTCCGCTGGCCAGTAGATATGCAGCATAAACGTTTTCGTCAAAAATGAAATTGTTGTTAAACTGGTCTAGCACTTCCCATTGGGCAGTGTCGCTAAACTGTTCTACTAAATAATCGTTGTTTATTCTGCGCAGCGTAGCTTTTAAGCCTGTCTCAAGCTTCACATTTTCGCTAAACGGATGCACATAATCGGTTTGAACTAACCAGTTTTGATTGCTCTCCAAATTCTTAGTGCGCTGACTAAGCGAATAATCGTCTCCAATTTCAAGCAAATCGGCCAACTCCAAATCTCCTCTAGTGTACCAGCTAAAATCAGCAGTAAGCAGTTGTTCTTCTGTTTTAAAAGTGCGTCTAAAACTCAGGTTGGCCTCAATATTATCGCCACTCTCAGTCTCACTTTCAGAACGATTTACCTCTTGTGTGATGAGTCCATTCGAATCAAAATCGGTGTACTTCAGACTAGAATTGTTGTTGTTCCAAGATGGACTGTACATGCCTGATGCCGTAATGTTGGTCTTGTCGTTGATGAAATAATCAATTCCAAACCGACCATTGACTCCATAACCACCTCTGGTTTGAGTACGTGTTTGCTCATAGGAAAAGGTGGTGTCCTCTAAAAAGAATTCCTGAAAGGAGAAACCCGTACCTGGGTTCTCTCTAAACTGACCGCCAACACTTCCAAATATGTTCACCTTACCTGTACGGTAGTTCAAATTGACAGAGCCTCCGTAATTATGCGGATAGCCAGCGTGTGCTTCAAACGAACCATTTAAACCACTGCGCTTTTCCTTTTTAAGCACAATATTGATGATGCCTGCTTCTCCTTCCGCATCGTATCGAGCAGAGGCATTGGTAACCACTTCAACCTTCTCAATTAAACTGCCCGGCAATTGCCGCAGTGCGTCTTGTGTACTTATTCCAGTTAAACCAGATGGTTTTCCGTCAATGAGAATGCGCACGTTAGAACTCCCTCTCAAACTCACTGTTCCATCTACATCAACTTCTACCGAAGGCACGGTTTCCAAAATCTCTTGCGCATTACTACCAGAATTGTTGGGGTCTTTGCCTACGTTGTAAACGCGCTTGTCAAGCTTCATTTCCATGTAGCCTTTCTCGCCTGTAATTACCGCTTCTTCTAGTAATGCTGAATTGGGCTCAAGCTGAATACTGCCCAAATCGAGGTCTCCTTCGCGCATATCAACCGCGGTGGTGTAACTGTTATAAGAAAGAAAGGAGATGGAAAGGTTAAACCTACCTGAACCTAATCTCAACTCAAACTTGCCATCCATGTCGGTTGCTGTTCCCTTCAAACGCGAAGAATCGCGCATAGAAACTGCTGCAACCGCAGCATAAGGCACTGGCTGATTATTTTCATCAACAACAATACCCGAAAGTAAACGTGCTGGCGGGCGTGTTCCACCAGCAGGCCTTCCGCCTTCTGGTCGCTGTGCAAAGCTGGTAAGTGAAAAGCCTACCAGCATCAACAGCATTACAATCGTGTGTTGCATACTTCTTTTAAGAATAAGCCGTTGTGACACAGATAAGATTGAATGGTTTAATGGTTGCAAAACTTTTGCAAGGATACTTGAAAACCACAAATTGAGACATTACTAAAAGACCAAAAACGCAGGAGTTGTAAATTAGAACTCGCAAACCTCTTCAGCATGAAACGTATTCTCATTCTAACGCTATCTATTCTTCCACTATTGAGTTTTGGACAACGTACCATGTCCGATTTTATGAAGGAAAACTGCGATGTAATCTGGTTCGGCTTAGATTTTACCAAAGCTAAAATGATTGGCAGCGAAGGATTCAACGACCCTGTGGCTATTAAAGAAGATTATTTCCGAAAGTGGAACCACCTCATGATTTCGGAAGGAGATAAGTACGAGTGGGGCAAAGCGCTGTTAGTAACCGACCTGAAGTACGATTATGGTGTGGTTGATGTTGTAAACGATGAGATAAAGGTGAAATCGTTGGTTATCAATAAGTCGTACAGCATATCAGACGATGACATTGCCGCTGCGGTGCGTGCCTATACAATTGAAGATTACACCGATGGTATTGGAGTGGTGATTGTGGTAGAATCATTCGATAAAATAAAGGAACAAGGCTTCGGCTACATTACCTTCTTTGATGTGGCTAGCAAAAAGGTAATATACAGTCATAAATTGGCAGGAGAAGCTGGTGGTTTTGGTTTTAGAAACTACTGGGCGGGCGCCATATATAACTGGTTAAAGTTTACCCGTGGTCGTGTGATGAAAGACATCAAAAAGGAGTTTAAATAGACCGCCTCACACAATTCTTATTTCAGCTTGCTGTAAGCGTTTTGGTAAGCCCAATTCCAAGAGCGCCAATCGCGGTCTTCCCAATCGTCTTTAAAAACAATGGTGCTGTTTTTTACACGCTCTTGGTATACTACAGGGGTGAGGTATTCCACATCTGACGGAAAATGCCGATTAGAAAGCTCCACCTTCTTTAAAAACTCCAAACTTTGGTGTTGATACGGTAGCGTTGTATAACTCAAATCCCAGAGGAAATCAAAGTGGGTGAAAGTGCTTTCGTAATTCTTGAAATTGTATTTCACAATAAACACATCCCAGTTTACACAAGTCATTATCACCAGAATGGTGTAAATAGAAATGGCGTTGGTTCTAAACACAAAGTGAAGCGTCTTTTTGTCTTTTATTTTGATGATGACAAGCGCCAATCCAATAAGCGTAGCCACTAAGAAGAATACCACCCCTATGCGTTTGTGAGCTAAAGCGTAATACTGGATGTAGTGGAAATTCCGTACGCCAACAGACAATGCCAGAACCATGTTTTGTACAAGCCATGCAATGGCCAATCTTTTTAACCAAATACCTTTTGAAAAGAAGTTCTGATTACCACGAAACAGGTACATGCTTATAGCAATGGAAATAAGAATGGAAATAATGAGAATAGATGTGCCTTCATGCACAAATTGCTTGAGGTAATCTCCGTTCCACTCAAAGTTGAACCACACCCAATAAATATCTATGATGTTGATGAGCAGCAGCAATAAGTTGAGTGCACCTAGCAGCAATATGCCCGAACGCCATTCACGTTTCAGGCCCAAGTCAATCTTTAAATCACGATTTGGTTTGCGTTTTCTTTCTAGGTCATCCTTTTCATTTAAAGCATTCCGCTCGAGGTTCTTCTCCACTGTTTTAAGCACAAGAAAATCGCACACAAACATGGAGAAAATGAAAAATGCCAATACGCCCAGTTCAATCCATTCGGCAATAAGACTTGCAAACTGGTCAATCCTTCGTGTAATGCCTTCTAGCATTCCATCAAAAACAGGATTGGCTGCTGAATACATGGTAATGAAAATGAGTACGATAAAGACAGGGATGGCTACTATTCTAAGCCACTTCACAACACTTCCAAACCGCGAATAGGTGCTTCCTAATTGTCCGAATTCCTTTACCAATTCTATGTGAGACATGAGCGAATGCACCACGCTCATCAGAGCAGAATGGGGCAGAGACCGAGCCTTTGGAATGAGAAGTGTGCCTATCATTAGGTACACCGACATCATGTTGATGAGGATAGCAAGTATGGAATTATGAACTACTACCATAAGCGCAGTAAGCAAGGTTCCTGCAACCGTAAGCAAGACTTCTTTATTCGTAGTAATGCGTTTGGAGAAGAACAAAAAGCCAATAAGTGAAGTTTCAAACAGCAACACGTTGAGGCCAAAGTTTTGCTTGTAAAACAATGTGGTGAACAGAGCCGCAAAAACAACAACTGAGGTAATTCGTGTAATGGACGAGTTCATTTCTTCTTATTTGGCTTGCAAACGGGATGAGTTTATCAATATTGTTTAACTCAAATATCTCGATAAACCAACACTTTTGTTAGCTCACATTTCTAACTTCATCACCCCAATAAAGAAACGCAGATGGCTTATTTCACCAAGGATTACCTCGATTTTTTCAAAGAATTAGCGGCTAACAATAACAAAGATTGGTTTCACGCCAACAAAAAGCGCTATGAGGCTGCGGTAAAAAATCCGTTCAATGCTTTTGTGGCGGATATGGTGAAACAGACCGCGGCCATTGATAAGAGATTTGAGGTTGACCCTAAAAAGGCGGTGTTTAGAATTTACCGAGATGTGCGTTTTGCAAAAGATAAAACGCCTTACAAAACAAGTATGAGTGCAGCCATTGTTCCTGGGGGTAGAAAAGATGCTATGGGTGTACCCGGAATGTATTTTGAAGTTGGCCCAGAGCATTTTCGCTTCTACAGCGGACTTTATGCCCCAGAAAAGGATGTGCTGCACAAGGTGAGAGAATACCTAGTTAAGCATTCTGCAGAGTTAGATAGTCTTATTGCCGATAAGACATTTAAAACCAAGTTTGGCGAACTAAGAGGGGAAAAGAATAAGATTATTCCAAAGGAATTTAAAGCAGCTGCAGAAAAGCAACCGTACATTTTTAACAAGCAATTCTACTTCTATGGTCAACTAAAACCCAACGCCATTCTTAAAGATGACTTTGATAAACAAGTAATGGACTTCTTTGCGGCTAGCGAGCCGATGAGAGAATTCCTAACCAAAGCAAGAGGTCTTTAGAACCTATCGCTTAACTACCCTTAAAACCGAAGATGAACCATTGGCTGTTACGTTTATTAAGTAAACGCCAGCTTCTCCAGTCAACCTCAATCCATCAGTAGGATACTGAGCAAACGAAGCAATCAATTTTCCTGTTGTATTGAAGATTCGTATTTCTTCTATGGCACTTAAGCTTGCACCAGTAAGGCGCACAATTCCATTCTTTGTTGGATTTGGATACACCGCAAATGCAGGCTTGCTAGGGTTGTTGATTCCAGTTACCACATTCATGTTTTGAATAGAATCTGCTGCAACAAGAACAACAGATTTGTCTGATGCATTGTACATAGCTTCAAAGGCATCAATTTCTGGTGTAGATACCGCAAACATCTCCGTTAAATACTTCGGAGGTACAGACTGATAATAGACTCTTGCAGTAATCTTGATAGACCCGGTGTATCCGTTTAACGGTACATGATAGTGTACCACATCTGTTCCTGTACCTTCAAATCCATCGAAATTGAAATCTGAATCGGTTAAGGCCATTCCAATAATTGGAATGGTGTCGTAAGTATTATGTGAGGAGGTAAAACCAAGCGGAGCAAGTCTGTTGTCTTTTTTAAGAGAATAGGCTCGTTCTAGTATAGTCGTTACGTTATTCGCCACATCTTGCATAACCATTTCGTAAACCTGAGCCTCATCTTCAGCCTTTATTACGTTGTAATGCGGTTCGTATGTAGCGTTTTGCCCCAGAATCTCATAGTCAGATTGAAGTACGCCCGATTTGAAAAGTGTATCTCCGTTTGCTTGGATAACCAAGAACTCGATGAACGCTCTTCTAGAAGGGTAACCGGAAGGGAATTTATGTCCAGCTAGATTCTCTAATCTCACTTCAAAATAACCTGTGTCATTATCGAATGTGGCGAAACTCAAATCGAGATTCATGGTTTGGTGAGAAAGCATTCTTTCACTTCTAGCAATGGTAGAGTCCAACACCTCATCAGAAGCGGCAATGCCTAATGTTTGCGCGTTTGCTTTGAGGATTTTTAACATAAAGCTGTTACCTCCAACTAATTCGTGAAGAGCGTAGGGCGAACGAGGAAAAATTTCGGAATAATTTGCTGAGATAATTACGCTTTCCTGTATGCGTGGCATATGACAGCCTTGGCAAGTAGTTGCATTCGACTGATTGTCATCGTATGCAGAGTTAAGCCATTCGTGGTAGGTAGCCTGCTCAACAAATGTTTCTCCAGTAAAATCTCCATTTAAATCAACACTGTTTGTGAGTAATGTGTGGCAGCCAGCGCAAACACCAGCATCATTAATGTGGTCGCTGTAAATTGGGAGAAGTCCAACCAAATCTTGCATAGGAGATTCAAACGGTTTCTCAAACGGACCATAAGCGACTGGTGCTCCAATAAAATGCAGTACTCCTGAGTTTTCGTTACCAAGATTTTCCGTTGACTGTTTGTGGCATGCTAAGCATGAAACGCCATCCTGACCGAGAGAATCGGTTTCAAGATCATCCATTCCGTAAGGCCCAAGGTTAAACTCGTCATGAGAGAATTTACCCATAGGAGCATGGCACGTGGTACACTTGTCTTCTAAGGCAACTTTGTGTTGCGGATTGATGGCTACTTCGTGGCTAACTTTTGCTTTCCATAACGGATCTTTGGCGGCATTTGCCATCATTGTTCCTCGCCAGTAGGTAACTGGACTAACATCGTTCAATTCACCATCTACATTGGCCTCTTGAGTCTCATCGTAACCATGGCATCCATCACAGTTACCTGAAGCCATAAAGTATCCATTGTCAGCCAACGGGAGATTAATCGCATTTCCTCGGAAGAAGTTCAATTCTTGTGGCCCGTGATAGGCATTGGCATTTGTCCATTCGTAGTTAGCGATTGAAGCCAAATAAGCGACCACACCAATCACCAATACAATTCCGAGTTTATATAATTTGAACATTATAGTTAGTTTACAAAGGCCTAAAATACCTCTTTTTAGAACCGAGGATGTTGACCCAATGACAATCTCGAATGTTATGTAACCATTGTTACTATTTGAGCCCGAGGTTCAGTGTTTCTTTGCGGTGTAAAATCAACTAAGACATGAGCATATTTTCAATATTCGGAGCAAATAAGACAAACGAGAAAGTGAGTGATTTTCTGCAAAAAGGAGCATTAATAATTGATGTTAGAACGCCAGACGAATACAGGTCAGGACATATTACTCAATCTGTAAATATTCCGCTTAATCTTTTGCCAGGTAAGGTGAATGAACTGAAGCGAAAGAATAAGGCAGTAATTACGTGCTGCAGATCTGGTGCAAGAAGCGGAATGGCCGCTGATGTGTTGAATAAAGCAGGCGTAGAAACGGTAAACGGTGGACCTTGGAATAGTTTGGAGAGCATGATGTAAGATTGGTTGCAAAATGGTTGGGTCCACTGCAAGAACCCCGCATGACTATGGTTGTGCGGGGTTTTCTTTATCCAAACCTTTTCTCCAATTCATCCAAACCCAAGGTAATTAATGTTGGTTTTCCGTTTGGCGCAGTATAGGGTAGGTCGCAGGCAAAAAGCTCATCTATGAGCTGCGTCATTTGTTCAGGTTGCAATACATATCCGTAATCGATTGAAGCTCTTCTGGCCATGGCCATTGCTAATTTATCCAGCTTTTTGCTTGCCGTTAAACTGCCCGATTCAGTGTACTCTTCTAAAATTTCATCAATCACCTCTTTCACATTATTCTCATTAATGTAGGTGGCCAATCCTTGTACAATGAAAGTGTTTTTGCCAAACGGTTCAATGTCCATTCCAAGCAATTTAATATCCTCTAAAATGCTGGTAAGCGTTTTGCTATCTGTGCTGCTCAGTTCAATATTTATAGGAAAAAGATGCTGCTGCTTTGGAGCTTGTTGAAGTGCTAAACTCTGCACGATTTGTTCGTAAACGATGCGTTCGTGAGCTCTTTTTTGGTCGAT
>CALCGD010000345.1 GCA_937900875.1 uncultured Flavobacteriales bacterium | reverse complement strand
ATAAAAGGGGCATCTAGTGTGGTCTACGGTAGTTCTGCACTAAACGGAGTTGTGAATGTGATTACTGCATGGCCCAAATCGGCAACACCAAAAACGGAGGTTTCTGTTTTTCAAATGTTCTACGATGACCCGCCAGACATTTATAGCGACAAAACCTATGAAAGCAAGGATTTAATACAGAACCCTGCGTATCCTAATATTCCGGATTCAACCTTGCTGGTTGACGTAACGGTGAATTATCCTAAAGACACGCTTCAATGGTGGGATGACGGTCAGATTCGGGGTTCCTCAGGGATGAACATCAATCACACCAGAAAGATTAAGAATGTGGACTTCATTGTTGGGGCCAATATTTTTAATCATAGAAGCTTCCAAAGTTTTGCTGATGAATTTAGAGCGGGTTTCAATTTCAAAACCAGGGTTCACAGCAAGAAAAAGCCTGGTCTTAATTACGGGATTAACGGCACGTTGATGTACGAGAAATCAGGAAGGTTCTTCTTGGCGCAAAACCCGAATGAAGGAGCGCTGAGGTCTGCAGTTCCAAGTTCGGATGAGTATTTAAGGTCTAATGTAGATCCTCACCTTCACTACATCAGCGAAAAAGGGTTTAAACACTCATTGGAATCGAGGTACCTATATATCATGCGCATTTCGAGAAACCTACCGGTCACTCCACACGCAAAATCACATCAAATAATGGCCAATTATCAATTCCAGAAATTATGGAAGAAGTGGTCCATAACCTCTGGAGTGCCATTAAATATGGGGCTTTCTACCAGTAATCTTTATACTGGATTGCGAACCACGTACTCAACAGCCATTTATATACAAGGTGAGTTCAAGTATAATTGGATTACTAAAAAGGGTAAGAGAGACACACTTCAATCATCAAACAAAACTTGGGAAAGAGGCATAACTGCAGTGGCGGGAGTGCGGTACGAGATTATTGGAATTGATGATTTTGTAGAAACTAGCCAACCAGTTTTCCGATCGGGGTTGAACATTAGAGCCGCAAAAGGAACGTTTATAAGAGCATCTGTTGGTCAATCTTACCGCCTGCCATCTGTTGGGGAGCGCTACTTAAGCGCAGACCTTTCTGGCCTTGTTCAGGTAATCCCTAACCGACAGCTTACTTCTGAAAAGGGTTTAAGCGTTGAGCTGGGGCTCAAACAGGCCGTAAAAGTGAGTAAATGGTTAGCCTACCTAGATTTTGCAATCTTTTATCAGCAGTACAAAGATTTCGTAGAATTTGGGTTTGTTACTCGGGCATCTGCAGACTCTCTTTTCACAGGTGTGCCAGAGTCGATTTCGGTGGGATTATACCCACAGAACGTGAGCGATGCATTAGTAGCAGGATACGAATTAGGACTTGCAAGCCAAGGTAGCATTGGGCCAATTGGTATAAACGCCTTGGTGGGTTATACCTACAATTACCCTGTAAATCTTGATTCTGCCAAAAGCTTTGGAGCCGAGCAATATGTGGGAGAATTCTTTTCGAACATGTTCAGAAGATTAAGCGAAGACGAATCTGGTTATCTGTTAAAATTGAGACCGAGACATTTGATTAAAGGAGATGTGGCTTTATCGTATAAGAAGGCATCGTTTGGTGTAACCATTGTTTATGGAAGCTATCCAGAAAACATTCCGAGTACCGAACGTTTGGCGGTAGACCTTATTTCTGGAGAACTTGGCGCAAC
>CALCGD010000344.1 GCA_937900875.1 uncultured Flavobacteriales bacterium | reverse complement strand
CCTTAGCGGGAATTGAGGTGGTGAACATCATACGGAAGGGTCAAATGACAACTTCCAGATCTACCCATTTTGAAACTTTCAAGTCGTTAGCTGCCTAAACACTGGTAAGATTGTAGATTTAAGAAACCGAAGAGTTTAATGCGACAGAACCTGAACACTTAAATGTAACAATCAATTATCGGATTCCTCGAGTGGTAAACCGCATATTGTTATTTTGCCTTAGTATTTGTAGCTTGCTCAAGCACCAAAAGCCTCATTACATGTTAAAATATTTAGCAATTTTTATTCTCTGCTACTCTCCAATTGTGTGTTTATCACAAGATTTAATTATCAAAAAAGATGGTGGAGAAATTGAGGGAAAGGTTGTGGAGATAACGCTTGAAGAAGTCAAGTACCAGAGTTCTTCCAACTCCGAAAGTCCTTTAATCAGTCTGCCAATAGGCGAGCTATTGCTGGTAAAATTTGCGAACGGCAAAAACCATGTCTTTAAGGAGCAGGGTCCCAAGTACAAGCTAGGTCAAGAATATGGAGGCGGAATTATATTTTACATTGACCAAACTGGAGAGCATGGGTTGATTGTTTCTGGTGAAGATTATCATCTACCAATGAAGTGGGGGAAAGCTCATCGTAGAATTGGAGCAAGTAGCATGACCAACGGAGCAAGTAATACAAAAAAGATTGCTGCTGAGTACGGCTCGCAATGTGCAGCTGGCATCTGTGAAAATCTCATAATTGGTGGTTTCGATGATTGGTATTTACCCGCTATAGAAGAGCTTTCACTCTTGTATAAGAACAGAGATCATGTTACGAACATCGGAGTGTTAAATACGATTAATGGCAGAGGTATTAGTAAATGGAAAACTGATTACATAAGCTCAACTGAGTACTCCAACCGGAATGACTGCATGGGAGTCCACTTTTCTCGAAATGGCAAGGTGTTCTACTATAACAAACGGGAAAAGTATCGTGTTCGCGCGATACGCAAATTCTAGCTTTTTGTATCCTTTAGGTTATGGGCCTGTTCGACCGAAATAGGCTCCATTGGATAGCGGTTACATGAGGGAACTGCACCATTCGGTACCTAACATGCGGAATTGGAAACTTCAAATATAAGGTACCCACAATTCCCTACGGATAAAGAAACAAGAAAACAACTGATAATTAGCGACCACCATATGTTAGAAGAATACTATACGGATAGGCTTACTGCTCACCAAGCTAAAGTAGAAGCTCAAAAATTGACATTCTACCCTATGATGTTTCAGGCTGCACGAGTTCTGAAAAAGTCGGGGATACTAAATGAAGTTTACCGAAAGAAGAGGCCAGGAATCAAAGCAGTCGATGTAGCAGATAGCTTGAATTTACCTTGCTACGGGGTCAATACATTAATGGAGGTGGGGCTGACTGTTGGTCTATTCTATCTCAAAAAAGACGACAGATACACCCTTACTAAAATGGGTTATTTCCTTTTGATGGATGAAGCAACCAAGGTGAATTTGAATTTTACTCATGACGTTTGCTACAAAGCCCTCTTTCATCTCGAGGAATCAATTCTAACTGAGCGACCTGCTGGGTTAAAAGAAATTGGATTTGAAGGAAAAGCTACTATATACCCTTGGCTTTCTCAACTGGAGGAACCGGTAAAAACCAGTTGGTTCGAGTTCGACCATTACTATTCCGATAAAGCGTACCCGGAAGCTCTAGAGTTGGTTTTTAAGGACAAACCGCTTCACATGGCTGACATTGGGGGTAATACTGGGAAATGGAGTGTCGCCTGCTGCAACTTTGATCCAGATGTGAGAATGACGATTGTCGATTTGCCGGGGCAATGGGAAAAAGCTCAACAGAATATACGAGAACTCAATCTGCTGGACAGAATCAATGGAATTGCCCTTGACGTCCTAAGTAGCGATTTCGATTTTCCTGATGATGTTGATACGGTCTGGATGAGTCAATTCTTAGACTGTTTTTCAGAGGAACAGATTGTGAATATTCTTTCAAACATCCGCTCATCCATAGACAATAATACATCGATTTACATCCTGGAACTCTTTTGGGATAGACAAAAAGATATGGCAGCCGCTTACTGTCTTCATGGCACTTCACTTTATTTTACGGCAGTGGCCAATGGCAACAGTAAGATGTACCATTCTAGGGATATGTACCAAGCTATAGAAGCAGCAGGTTTGGAAGTTGTATCAGACCAAGATGAGGTTGGGTCATTCCATACGCTACTGAAATGTAGGAAACGCAACTTCTAATATGTTACAGCTGATTTTAGCAAAATTGAGCAGGAAAAATATAATGTGACATGGAGGGAATCGACCTCCTTCTTTTGAAACTATCTATCCGATGGTTTTAGTGAGAGGAGCCAACGTTTAATTAGACAAGATCCTTAGATAGTACCTCAAGGCTCAAAACAAATGGTACGTAGGTTGTTAATTAGACTAATTTTGCTCTATCTAAAGAGTCCAGTTTTTCGAATGAAAATCGTCTTCATTATTGACACGTATAATGACTCTAGCGGAGGTGGAATTGCGACAAAAAGGCTTGTTACGGAATTAAGAAAACGTGGTCACGAGGTAAGGATTGTTGCCGCGGTCCATGAAAATGAAAATGACCCAGATTTTTACAAAGTTGACGGATTAGTCTTGTATTCGAGTCTGAATACTCGGACCGCCACCAAATTTTGTTTTGGTAAAAAGCAAAAGGAAGTGATTAGTAGGGCTTTGACTGGTGTAGACATTGTACAAATACAATACCCATTTGTCTTGGGGATGGGAGCGGTTAAAATGGCGAAAAAACTTAAAATACCGTGTGTTGGGGCACTTCATGTCCAGCCTCAAAATATTCTTGAAGTATTAAATCTTAGACATCCATTGTTTCAAAACCTAGTCTGGCAGATTTTCAATTATCTTTTATTCAAGAGAGTTAAGACCATAGTGACTCCGTCAAAATTCGCTACTAAACTTATGTCTTCCAGGGGATTAAAAGCAAACCTTCTAACTATTTCAAACGGAGTTCCGAAGGAATATGCATCTCGCACCGTGGAGAAACCGAGTTGGTTTGGAAATCACTTCGTCATTCTAAGTATTGGGAGACTCGCAAAAGAAAAAAGACACGAAATAATTATCGAAGGCGTTAAAAGGTCAAAATACTCGAATGACATTCAGGTGATAATAGCGGGAAGAGGTGTCAGAGACAATTACTTGAGGGAACTTGGCAGGAACCTGCCAATTGAGCCCTTTATTGGTTTTGTATCCCATGATGAAAAACTCAGGTTACTCAATTCGGCTGACTTATACGTTCATTCATCAGTAGCAGAATTAGAGAGCCTGTCTAGCGTAGAAGCACTCGCATCTGGATTGCCGTGTTTAATTAGCAATTCGGAAGCTTCGGCAGCCTCGCAATTTTCATTAGATAGTCGACTTTTGTTCAAAGCTGAAGATGCGGATGACCTAGCTGCCAAGATTAATTATTGGTATGAGAATAGAGATGAACTTACAAGTACAGAAATGAAGAAGAAGGCATTCCTTAAGGCTGGTGATTACGCACTTGAAGCTTCTGTAGATAAGTATGAACATTTATACAAGGAAGTCCTTGAGAAAAATTGTTTTAGCGTTTGATAAGAGGATGAGAGATGAAGCAAGAAGCCAACGGATCTTTGTTGAATCCACGGTTCCAATTGAAATTGACGAAGACTACGTTTTCATTCGTAGAAACCCCATTTTCTTATTCTTTTCAAAAATCACCTACATTGTTACAATTGCTTTTTGCAAGGTGTTTTTTAAAGTAATTGGCCGACAATCAGTTCTAGGTAAAAACAACATTCAGGGC
>CALCGD010000343.1 GCA_937900875.1 uncultured Flavobacteriales bacterium | reverse complement strand
CTACATCCTAATTGATCCTGAATAAACAGGTAATACCACTCATCATTTGTTGGTATTGGGTCGATTGTCTGCGTAAATGCGTTTGTTCCCTGCGCAAGGGTAACCGGAACACCGTTTAATCCAAGCTGATAAGTCAGCGTTCCTGAATTCGGAACTTGAGAAGGGTTAGGGTTAACTGGCGTAGTTAATGGAACTACATAAATGGATGCAGTATTGGGGTCACAAGAGTTATCATTAATTGCAGAATTAATGGGCCCCGAATCATAAATTAAGGTTGATGTACCATTTGAAAAAGTGATAGACGCTCCAGTCAGAGCACCAACATCTGCTCCAATGCAATCGTAGATTTGAACTGCCCAACCACCTTCGGCAGCGTTGCAACCGTATAATCCGGCCACTCCGCCTTGTGGGTAATTTCCGCCTCCGGTACCTGGGAATGTACCATTGTAAAAGCCATAGGTTCCACCGAGTGGTGTTCCAGACCCACACATATTTAATTGATTGGCATTGGCTGTACTAAAGCATAGGTTATTAATGTTGTTTCCGCTGTTGCAGCAGCACCCATTTGCATTATTTACAACCTGCGGATTTGGAGTTAGAGTTACGCCAGGGCTTCCACATCCTGGAGGTCCAATAAGTACAAAACCAAGGTCGGAAACATAGGTGTGATTGGCATTAAAGCAAACTGTAATGGTAGTATTCGCATCAATAATAAAAGGCGCAGCACCCGGATCTATCGGGTCCCAATATGTAAAACCCGAAGCGTCAATAGTGCCATTCACGTCAAAAGGTTCACATCCTGGATTTACAGGGTCAAGATCAAGCGATATATCTACAGCTACAATACTCACATAAACCCAAGTTATTATTGTCTCAGTATCTCCATTATTGTTGGTGATGGTAACGTTATAGCCACCTGACGCAAGGTTGTTTACGGTAGAAGAACCTCCATTCTCTGAGAAAAACGGGGTGTATGTGTGGTTCGTTTCGTCATATATTCCCCAATCGAATGTAAAACCAGGACCAGCTATGGTTGGCGTTGCAGTTAAAGATCCTGTTATAGGATTGCCGTTTATATCTGGAGAACAGAAAACAAAGATTTCATCATCCGGAAACCCATTGGTGTATTGCGTTGGTTGGGTGTAATCTGCTGTTGGAGAAGTTATCTGTGCATTAGCATCATTTACCAAAAAAGTGCTGCACAATACTGTAAACAGAAGATTGAAAAAAAAGTATGTTGGTCTTACCACGGGTTAGGTCGAGTTCTAATTAAGCTTGCTGGTCAACTAACAGACTCAGCCAAAGCTTTAAAGTTGCCAGTACAGAGGTAAAAAATAAATACGAAAGGAAGGTTGATCTCTTCGCTCAGTTATCAAATACTGATACGTGGAAAACTAGACTCGAAATTGAATCAGAAAATTTGGGTGCTTATCGGAGCAGAGTTACCCTTCCACGATATATGTGGTGTTCGCCTAGAAGGTCGTATAGCTCAATTTTCCAAACGTAAACTTCGTCTGGCGCCTGCATGCCT
>CALCGD010000342.1 GCA_937900875.1 uncultured Flavobacteriales bacterium | reverse complement strand
AAAAATGATTCGTACAAAGATGAAAAGGCAGCCGCGATGTATGATGAATATCTTCAACAAAAGAAGATTGTTGCGCAGATTGAAGCTGAATTAAAGAGTGCTCCACAAAACCCAGAGTCTCAAAAGAAGGTGTTTTACAATGCTCTTCCCGAAGGAACGCCTGACAGAGAAGGAACCGCGCAGCGTATGTATGATAATTACACAGCGTCTAAGCAAGCACAAGGCGGAACTGGTACCGTTTCGATGGATTTTGGCTCTCTCTTTGGTGCTGCTAATGCGGCTGGAGAAGCTGCTCAGCTAGAAGCAAAGGAAGAGAACGCAATTGAGAAGCAGAAAGCGCAAGAAGCACTTGAGGCTCAAAGAAACGAAGTAAGACAAGAAAAGGCTGAATTAGCCGAAAAAGCCAAGGAGCAGGTAAAGGAAGTTCACCGTCAGGGTTTAGCTGAAGCTAAAAATAAGAAGGAACGAGAGTTAGCATCAGCAATTGAAAAAGGAGAGGGAGATAGAGATAAAACGGTAATTGCAATTCAGAAAACTCTGATTGAAACAGGCGATAAGGAATTAGATAGAAATAAAGCAGAGGCGATTTACGATGCTTATTTGCAGGAAAGTAGCGCTATCAAGCAATCTGGAAACTTAGGTACAAAAGTGAATTTTGCTGCTTTGTTCAATGCGGCAGAAAAAGCTGAATTAGAAAGTTTGGAACGGAAGTTTGAAGCAAAACAGGCAAAACAAGCTGAAGAACTTGCCATCTACGAAAAGAAAAGAACGGAAACAGCGATCACTACAGCCAAAACGGAGCAGATTAAAGCAGAAAAAGATGTTGAACTTGCTGCAATTGCTTACGAAGAGGTATTACATAAAACTGAGGTTCAGCGGCAGGAACGGTTAGCAGGCGAAAAGAAACGCGAAGAAGACCAAGCCAAGCAATTGGCAATGGAAGATGCTAAGAGAGATATGCGCGAAAAAGAGCGCGCTGGTATTGAGGTTGCACAACTCGAAAAAGATCGAGTGGAACGTTTAGAACTTGAGCAGAAAGAGGCGGCCGAAATTGCTTCCGCAGAGGCTGACAAGAAACGTAAAGAAGAGGAACTTGCTGCAAACCAAGAAAAGGAACGGCTAGCAATTGCCTCTAAAGAAAGGGAGAAGGTTGAAGCAGAGCAGCGGAAACTAGAACTCGTAGCGGAAAACAAACGTAAGGCAGATGCTTTAGCTGCCCAAAAAGCAGCTGATAATGCAAGATTAGCAGAGGAGAAAGCATTGGCTGATGCTGAAAACAAGCGTAAAGCCGATGAACTCGCGGCTGCTAAAGCCGAAGTGGAAGCTAGAAAAGCTGAGGAGAAGACCTTGGCCGATGCTGAAAACAAACGGAAAGCAGATGAACTCGCGGCTGCAAAAGCAGAAGAAGAAGCTCGAAAAGCTGAAGAGAAAGCACTTGCAGATGCTGAGAACAAACGGAAAGAAGAAGAGATTGCAGCAGCCAAAGCAGCTGAAGAACAACGAAAACTCGAAGAACAACAACTTGCTGACATAGCTAAGAAAGATGCAGAAGAAGCTGAAAAGTCTAGGAAGGCTAATTACGATGCCTTAGTATCCGAGGGAGATAAGGCTATTGCTAAAAATGATTTCCGTTCAGGATGGAAAAATTATAAGGATGCGTTAGCACTATATCCAGACGACAAGGATGCCAGCAAAAAGTTCAAGGAAGCAAATGTAGAAGTTGAAAGAATTGAGAAGGAACAGGCAGACCAGTTGGCACTGGACACCAAGTACACCAACTTAATGAATGAGGCGGAACAAGAGTTGGATGAAAATAATTTCGATGCAGCTAAAATCAAGTTTTCCAAAGCTTCGGAATTAAAGCCAAAGGAGCAGGAACCGAAGCAAAAGCTTAGAAATATTGATAGAACGCTCGAACAAATTGCAGCTGACAAGAAGCGAGAGCAGGATGACGAAAGAAAGTATATTCTTCTCTTACAAGATGGTAACAAAGCCTTGGCAGCAAATAATTTAGAAGAAGCAAAATCCTTATTTGAACAAGCAAGTTCATTGAAGCCAGATGAATCTGAACCAAGTTCCAAGCTTTCTGAAATAGCGGCAATTGAAGAACAAACTGTGTTAGCCGCAGCAGAAGATCAGCGCAGAAAAGACGAAGCCAAAAAAGAATTTGACAGGAAGGCAGAAGATGCCAGAAATCGCAAACAGGCTGAAGATGAATTGTTAGCCAAAGAAAAGGATGCAAGACTTAAGGCTCTAGAGGGAATTAACGATTTTAAAGAGGATCAATCTAAAACTGAAGAAGAGCTTGCTGTTGCTCGTAAAGTGAAGTATGATGAGATTCAGAAAGAGCTTGAAGGAATTGATTTAAATGAGTCTGAAAGAAAAGCAGCATTCCTCTCAGCTTTAGCTAAAATTTATCCAGAAGGTTTAACCAAAGAAACGGTTGATGGCAAGAACTTTGTTCTATTACGTCATGTAATTAATACAAATAACGTGGTTACTATTTACGAGAAAAAGACTTGGGACTGGGGTGGTGTGTTCTACTTTAAGGATGCAGACATCGCAATTACGGAGGCCATTTATGAACTGGAAATTGGTAAGTATTGAAATTCATGACAGGAAAAACCGCTCTTAAACAAACCTGGAGTAAGATAATTTTCTGCTTCCTATTCGCGGTAGCCACGGTTTTGTTTTCATTACAATCAGCAGTTGCACAAGTTGAGGATGTGAAAGGTGCAACCCCTCAAGCTCGAGCTAAAAATCTTTTTGATATTGGCGATTACAAAAATGCCTTTACTGAGTACGTGCAGTTGTTGGCACAAGAACCTGAAGACGTCTTTCTTAATTGGCGAGTAGGACTTTGTCACCTATATCAAAACATAGATAAGAGCCGGTCAATTTCTTACTTGTTGAAGGTGACGACAAAAGAAAAGTATGACGATGAGGTGCTTTATGATTTGGGAGTTGCGTACATGTATAACGAACAAATAGATAGCGCCCTTCTATTCCTCAATAAGTACAAACTCAAGATTACCAAACCCGAGCGAATTATTGATGTAACTCGCCAGATTGAGTTTTGTGAAAATGCTAGAAAATTCATGAAAGACCCAGTAAATGTGTCTTTCGTAAATCTTGGTCCAAGGATTAATTCTGAAGGTCCAGATATGCACCCATTTACACCTTTAGATGAATCTTTTTTGGTTTTTTCTACTAAGCGAGACAAAGGTGTAGCTGGACAAAATTTAGATTTTGATGGTTATAAACCAGCCGATGTTTTTTGGGCCAAACTTAGAAATGGCGAGTTTGATAAAGCAAAAGGAGTAGGAATGACCATTAATAGCGAGTTCGTAGAGGAATTCGTAGGAATGTCAGCCTTCGGAGATCATGTGTTTTACATGATTGATAACATGGAGGGATTTGATGATATCTGGGTAACAGAATTTACCGGCAGAAGATGGGAAAAAGGAGTCTCTCTTGGAGAGTCTGTTAATACTGATGAGCCGGAAATGGCAGCTACTTGTACTCCGGACGCTCAAAAACTTTTTATCGCCCGATTACCAGTGGAGCAACCTGGTTTTGGTGGATTGGACATTTTCATGTCTCAGAGAATGCCAAATGGTGACTGGTCAATTCCAGTAAACCTAGGCCCAACGATTAATACGCAGTATGACGAAATGTTCCCAGTCATATCTCACGATGGAAAGACACTCTATTTCGCTTCTCAGGGGCATAAAAGCATGGGCGGATATGACGTTTATAAAAGTGAATGGAACGAGCAATTTAGCCGATGGGAACGCCCAGTTAATCTAGGTTATCCGATTAATAACACCATGGATAATTTCACCTATTGCGCCACTGATAATCCGCGACACGGATACACGGCTCAATTGCGAAAAGGTGGATTTGGAGACTTAGACATATACCGAGTAATATACAATGATGAGGAAGAGTTGGTGACGGCTCTCGTGGTGGATTTGGCTTTGCTAATGGGGCCAGAAAAGGAGACGATAAATTTCCATGAGTGGAAAAATATTCAGACAGGCGACTCCAAAACCTTTACAGATGAATACCAGCCAACAGATAGGTTTGATTTCGAATTTGTTGAAACCAAAAATGTCGAGATTAAGAACGGTGAAGTTTTTGAAATAACCATTATCGGTTCTGTTAATGGAGGAGAGGTTCAGAAATTTGATGAGAAGAGTTTTCCGAAAGGTGATACAACGTTCAATTGGTTAGATACTAGAATTAAGAAAGTAGCGGTAGCACCAACCAAGTTTACTCCTACAGAAACATCCATTAAGGGATTAACCAATTTAGATATTACAGCAAATGTGGTTGATGATGCTGGAAACCCAATTGGTACCTATATGCCAAATTATAACTCAGGAAGATTAACATTTGCTTTTGAACCAGGCCACAGATACGACATCACAATTGATGCACCTGGGTTCCAAACATTAGTTGAGAAAATTACGATTGACGGATTGGGAGAATTCGTACCGGTCATTCACAAATCCTATCAGTTAGTCGAAGTTGGACTAGAAGTGCCAGGAAAATAATCCTGATGTTAAACCTCAAGAAACCACTCGCTTTTTTTGATCTTGAAACAACAGGAGTTAATGTTGCAGAAGACAGAATTGTTGAGATTTCGATAATCAAACTTAATCCAGATCAGTCAGAAGAAGTGTTAACGCTTCTGGTCAATCCTGGAATGCCTATTCCTAAAGAAAGTTCTGACATTCATGGCATTACAGACGAGAAGGTCGCTAGTTCACCATTGTTCAAAGAAGTCGCAACTCAGATTAAGGAATTTATTGGCAATTCAGATTTGTCTGGCTTTAACTGCCTAAGGTTTGATGTACCTCTCTTAATGGAAGAGTTTCTCCGTAATGACGAGGACTTCAATATGAAAAACCGAAAGGTTGTTGATGTACAGAACATCTTTCACAAGCTTGAGCAGCGCACATTAGTGGCTGCATATAAGTTTTATTGCAATGGCGATTTAACTAACGCACACAGTGCCGAGGCAGATACACGTGCAACAATGGAGGTTCTGTTGGCGCAAGTTGAGAGGTATGATGAATTAGAGGAGGAGGTAGGAGCACTACACGATTTTTCTAAACGCGGTAATTCTGTCGATTTTGCAGGACATATTGTGGAAAATGAAGATGGAGTTGCTGTTTTTAACTTCGGAAAAAACAAAGGGGTTCCGGTAACAGAAGTCTTAAAAAAACAGTCAGGGTATTATTCTTGGATGATGGATGCTCAATTTCCGAGCTATACTAAAAAGATACTTACCGAGCTTCGTGTTGACGCGTTCAATAAAGGGTTGCTATGAAAATCATCTGTATAGGAAGGAACTATGCCGAGCATGCCAAAGAGCTGAACAATCCAGTTCCATCAGAACCACTTTTCTTTATCAAGCCAGATTCGGCCATTTTGCGGAATAATGACGATTTCTATCTGCCTGATTTCTCAAATGATGTTCATTACGAGGCGGAAATCTTTGTGAAACTTCACAAAAAGGGCAAGAATATTTTGGAAAAATTTGCTCCAAACTATTATGCGGAAATAGGAATTGGGATAGATATTACTGCTCGAGATATTCAACAGAAATGCAAAGAAAAAGGTCTTCCTTGGGAAAAGGCAAAAGGGTTTGATGGATCTGCACCTGTCAGCAAAACACTTCCTCTCTCAGAATTTGAAGATGTGAATACCATCAACTTTGAACTTCACATAAATGGCGCTGTTGTTCAAAAAGGATTTACGGGAGATATGATATTCAACGTTAATCAGATTATCGCTGAAGCATCTCGCTATTTCATGGTTAAAATTGGAGATTTAGTTTTTACAGGAACACCAGCAGGTGTAGGTAAATTAAACGCAGGCGATCATCTAGAAGCCTTTATTGAAGGTAGAAAGATGATGGATTTCAGAATAAAGTAAAACCTACTTTATTATCAATTTCTGGCTCAATAGCTGAGTCTCATTTCTCAGTCGCAACACGTAATTACCAGCCTTGGTGATTGATACATCTAGTTCAAATCCGTTGCTAACTAGTTTCTCCATTACTATTCGGCCTCTTAAGTCTATCAATTGAGCATTCCAACGCCCTGCAGGTAGTTCGAAAATTACTTTTTCATCCGTTGGATTTGGATAAGCAAAAAGGCTTTTGACTCTTGTTTCAAAACTGGTTATTGAAGCGGTGAAATCTCGTCTGGCTAGAACATATTCTCCCTTTTTTAACGTGTCAATTACAACACTACCGCGCTTGTTTGTGAGGGAGGCACCAGTTACAACTTCGTATCCATCCACTTCTTGCCATTCGTAACCAGCGCCTAAGCGATACATGAAAACCAAGCTGTCTTCTGTTAATATCAAGTCGTTATCCATATAGCCTTGACTGTTGTTGGCACTTCCGTTGTATTCAAATTCAGCAGTTGAATGGAATCCGTTGGCTAGCAATCCATCTACCGACCAATAATGGTAGGGGTTGAGATAAATACCCGGATTCTCACCGATAAATCCGTCAGGCTGAACAAAATGGTCTTCTATTCTGATAATCGATGTGTTCAAACCAGCGTTCATCACTTCTATTTCTACGTTTGTTTGGTTAAATGCATACGTGCCAATGGTGGTAATGACATGCTCAAAATCTGAAATAGCATCACTCATTTTCTCCCATCTGTCAATTGTAATCATGGTTGGTTCAAATGCAGGATGAACAATGAATGATTGAGTTTGTCCCGTTACGTTTAGCCATACGTTCATACTAGAATCTGCATTGGCCAAATTCACTTGAATTGGCATTTCGTAGATATGCGTGTTTCCTCTCTGTTTCTGGCGAATGAAAATTTCTACTTGAAATACATCCGGAATGGGCATCACCGAAAAGGAATCGATTGAAAAATGTGGAAAACCAGCTTCAAATACCCATCCATCAAAAAAGGCATTAAGATTAAGTCCAGATGCCTCGCTAAATTCATCACGTAAGTCATAGCTGTTTCCATTGCCAAAAGCAAGCGAGTCCATGTAAGCTTTACAGGACATGAAAAACAACGAATCGCCCATATGATGGCGCAATGTGTGCACCACATCTGGTCCTTTTTCGTAAACCGTACTGCCGTAAGTAACGCTGTGTGGTATTTCATCCATTGCATAGTAATCGCCATCCGTTACATGTGCGAATTGCAGCACTGCTCTATGATTTTCTCTAATCCAATTCTTGTAAGCCTCATCGCCATAAACAGCTCCGGTAAAAAGAGCTTCAGAATAGGCTGCAAAACCCTCATTTAGCCACATGTTTTCCTGATTTTCGCAGGTGACCAAATCTCCCCACCACATATGTGCTAGCTCATGAGCCCACAAAGTTTCGTACGTCAATGAGCCGTTTACAAATGGCTTACCAATATGAATGCTTGATGCATGTTCCATCGCACCGGCATTAAAAGGCACGAGGGCATAACCAATCTTATCCCATTGGTACGGGCCGTAAGCAGAAACGAAAGCATCAACGGCTTCTTGCATATGCTGAAATGTGCTCAATACATTCAAAGTGTCCTGAGGTAGCGCAGCCCAAATTGTAGGAATACCTGAATATGTGCGCTCCAGAAAATGATATTCTGCAACGGCCATTGAAGCCAAATACGTTGGAATTGGCTCATCCATCTGCCAATGGTAGGTGCTCAGTCCGTTTCCGTGGTCTTCCACAGAGATCAATTCTCCATTGCAAAACCCTTTGTAATCGCCAGAAACCTTAATGTGAAAATCGTAAGCAGCCCTGTCTGTAAAAACATCTAAGCACGGAAACCAAGCCCTGCCAAATACGTGCGGGTCCTCTTCAAATCCCACACCCATATTAAAGGCGTAATTGGAGCCATTCCAATAGTAGCCTCCCCAGCCAGAAGGGTCTTGTGCCGGATTACCGTGATAGATGACTGAAACCGTGTCTGTTTCTCCTGTGTTTATAGAGGATGGAAGCAATATTTTTAAGTTGAGCCCGTCATAAGTATGAGAGATGAGATTGCCATTTCTAAGCACCGAATCTATTGTGAAACCATCTAATGACAGGTTGACTTCAGATAGTTGGTCAACTTTAGACTCAACAGTTAAAGTTGTTACTCCCCAAAGGGATTGTTGAGAAAAACTCAAAGAATCTATTCTAATGTCATAACGCTGAATATGAATGCTATCGGCTTGATTGGCTAATGATAGAGCATTGAAATTTCCAGCCTGTTTGCTAGCTCTACAGTGATGTCCTGGCTGAAAATTCTGCCCAAAAGCAGCATTTGATAAAAAGTAAATACTAATCAGAACTACGTGCTTGAACATTTGATTTTGCTTGCGGTTAAGGCAAATGTAAGGAAGCCGCAATGTGCTTACTACCTTTACGTTTGATATGGCTGGCAATACGTTCGGAAAAGTATTTCAAATAACAACTTTTGGCGAAAGCCATGGACCTGCTATTGGGGTTGTAATTGATGGCTTTCCAGCAGGTGTTGAGATTGATGAAAAGCTTATTCACGCAGATCTACAGAGAAGAAAACCAGGTCAATCTAAGCTAACTACACAGCGTAAAGAATCCGAACAATTTTCAATTTTATCGGGCGTTTTCGAAGGGAAATCGCTCGGCACACCAATTTGTGTTACAATACCGAACTCCGATGCCCGTTCAAAAGACTATGAGCATCTCAAAGAAGCATTCCGTCCTTCCCATGCAGATTTCACGTATGAAGCAAAATATGGTCATCGTGATTATAGAGGTGGTGGGCGCTCATCGGCTAGAGAAACTGCTGCGCGTGTCGTGGCTGGAGCCTTTGCTAAGATGCTATTTGAGCCGTTGGCAATTGAGATTGTTGCCTACGTTTCTTCGGTTGCCAATATCCGTGCAACGGTTAATGATCAAGCGGTTTCTCTAAATCAGGTTGAGGAGAGTTTGGTGCGTTGTCCAGATACTGTTGCTTCGGCCAAAATGGAACAACTTATTGCAGATACTAGAAAAGAAGGAGATACACTCGGTGGTGTGGTCTCATGCGTAGTACGCAATGTACCGGCCGGATTGGGAGAACCAGTGTTTGATAAACTTCATGCTGATTTAGGTAAGGCCATGCTCAGTATTAATGCTGTTAAAGGTTTTGAGATTGGTTCAGGATTTTCATCTACACAAATGAGAGGTTCTGAACATAATGATGAGTTCATTACTACCGGCCATAAAATCCAGACATCAACCAATAATAGTGGTGGGGTTCAAGGCGGAATTTCAAATGGCATGGACATCACATTTAATGTGGCTTTTAAACCGGTGGCTTCCATTATGCAAAGCCAGAATACAGTAGATAAGGCTGGTAATCAGGTAGAATTAGAAGGAAAAGGAAGACATGACCCATGTGTTGTGCCCCGAGCAGTGCCAATTGTTGAGGCAATGGCAGCACTGGTTGTGGCTGATCATCTTTTGAGAAATAAAATGCAGCAAAAAGGGTGATAGATTTTCGACCAAAAGACCGACCATTTCTCATTGCCGGACCGTGTAGTGCCGAAACAAGAAAACAGGTTTTAGCTACGGCTGAAGGTTTAAAGAATTTGCCAATTGACTTGCTCAGAGGCGGCATTTGGAAGCCAAGAACCAGACCAGGGAATTTTGAAGGAGTAGGTGAAGAGGCCATCGGATGGCTAAAAGAGGCAGGCGAGAAAATTGGAAAACCGATTACAGTCGAAGTAGCCAACACATCGCATGTAGAAATTGCACTCAAAGGCGGGGTTGATGTTCTTTGGATTGGAGCTAGAACAACGGTAAATCCATTTATGGTGCAAGAAATTGCAGAGGCACTGCAGGGAACTAACATTCCTATTTTGGTCAAAAACCCTGTTAATCCTGATGTTGAATTATGGATTGGCGCCATAGAAAGATTGCATTCGGTAGGACTGAATAACGTGGCCGCCATACACCGAGGATTTTCAACCTTTCAGAAATCTCCGTTTAGGAATAGCCCGAATTGGAATATTCCGATTGAGCTAAAGCGAAGAATGCCTTCTGTTCCAATTATTTGCGACCCAAGTCATATATGTGGTAACAGAGAATTGCTGGGCGAGGTAGCGCAAAAAGCAATTGACCTCAGCATGAACGGACTTATGCTAGAATCTCACTACAATCCAGCAGAGGCTTGGAGTGATTCGGCACAACAGGTAACTCCAGAAAAGCTAGAAGAAATATTAAAAGGTCTGGTGTGGAGAAATCCAGATTCGCAAGACCTTGAAGTAAAAGCCAAGCTAGAAGAGCTAAGAGCCACAATTGATGGTTTAGATAGAGATATTCTCGATTTGCTGATTGAAAGATTAGATGTTTCTCGGGATATTGGACAGTACAAAAAGGCGCATAACCTTACCATTTTGCAGCACGAACGTTGGAATGAAATTTTGCACGATAGAGAAGCCCACGTGGAGGGGAAACAACTTTCTGTCCGGTTTCTACATAAGTTTCTAGAAGCAATTCATGAAGAGTCTATCCAGCAACAAACGGATATTATGAACTCTAAAAATGCTGACAATTGAAGTGCGAGGTATTTTTTAGAGAACAAGCTTGGGCTTATTTAACGGAACTCCTCGCTTCCGAAAAAGCGGTAATTATTTGCGATTCAAACACGAAAATTTGTCTGAACCATCTTTATAAGGCTTGTCCTGCAACCGCCATTCTTCCTATTATAGAAATACCCGCAGGTGAGGAGAATAAGAAGCTAAATACCTGCGAAAAGGTTTGGTATGAACTGATTGAGTTGAACGCAAATCGTAAGACCATTTTGCTAAATCTTGGTGGTGGAGTTGTTACCGATTTAGGAGGCTTTGCTGCAAGCACCTTCATGAGAGGGATTCGATTCGTTAATATTCCAACTTCTATGTTGGCAATGGTTGATGCTGCCATTGGTGGCAAAACTGGTGTTGATTTTGGTTCATTGAAAAACATGATTGGTACGTTTTCTCAGCCTAAAGCAGTACTAATTGATTCTAATTTTCTTAAAACACTTCCTAAAAGGCACTATTCCAGCGGCTTGGGAGAGGTTTTGAAGCACGCATTTATTTCAGATGTTGCTATCCTTGATTTGATGCATGCAAATGAAGACGAGTTGATATCCGTTTCTGTAAACACCAAAATGAATGTGGTAAAGGCCGATGAGTTTGAAGCTGGGGAACGAAAAAAACTCAATTTCGGACATACCATAGGTCATGCTGTTGAAAGTCATTTTCTAGCAACTCAAAATCCTGTTTATCACGGAGAAGCAGTTGCCGCTGGTATGTTAATGGAGTCTTTTGTTTCGCAAAGTGTTTGTGGTCTAGATGAAAAGGATTTCAATTCAATTTGTACCATGACCGATTCAATCTTTAAGCGTGTTTTAATCTCAGATTTAGATTGGATTGAGATTAAAAAGTTGCTGGTTTATGACAAGAAAAACACAAATGGCAACACGCAATTTGTGCTGCTTTCTAAATTAGGAGAGGCGGTTATTGATCAAGAGGTTTCGGAAGAATTGCTCGATAAAGCATTTTCTTTTTATCTGAAAAAATCATGAAACTAGTTGCTCCATCTACTCCGTTAAGAGGAGAAGTGGAACTGCCAGTTTCAAAGAGCATAGCCAATAGATTTCAGATTATAGCGGCTTTGGCCGGAAAGAATATTTCTTTCCCCGATTCTGCACCCGAAGACGTGATCACACTCCGCAATGCGCTTGCAGCAACGACCACCGAAGTGAATGTTGGAATGGCCGGAACCGCAATGCGTTTTCTCACCGCTTACTTCTCGATTGTAGAAGAAAGACAAGTACTGCTGGTTGGAAATAGCCGTATGTATAAGCGACCTATAGAGGATTTGGTTAAAGCACTTCAACTCCTAGGTGCCGGGGTCTCTTATTTGGAAGAGTACGGTTTTCCGCCTTTGAGTATAAACGGAAAGAACTTACTCGGTGGAACAATTAATATGTCCGCTTCCGTTAGCAGTCAATTCGTTTCTGCTTTGATGATGATTGCATGTAAAATGAAGAGCGGACTCACCATTAATTTGAATGGGAAAGTGCTTTCTCGTCCTTACATAGAGCTTTCGGCTTCTTGCATACGGCAATGTGGAATCGATGTCCATTTTAATGGGAACACCATCCGAATTTCCTCTGGAGAATACAAGATTCCAACGCTAAACATAGAGGCCGACTGGAGTTCTGCATCCTATTTCTATAGTTTAATTTGTGCAAATCCAAAATCGAAACTGCTGTTGAAAGGATTGAATTTAAACTCTATCCAAGGTGATTCCATTATCTCGGAGTGGTTCAAGCCACTTGGCGTGTCATCCACCCAAAAGGAAAATGGCGTAGAGATTTATTCTTCTGGAGACATTGATTTTCCCTTAGAAATGGATTTCAAGAATAACCCAGACCTCGCACAAACCTTTGCGTTTTTAGCCGCTTGTCTTGGAAAAGAGTTGAAATTGACAGGATTGGACAACCTACGCTTAAAGGAAACCGATAGAATTTCCGCTTTAAGAACTGAGCTAGAAAAGTTAGGACTGGAAGTTTTAGTCGCGGATAATTCCCTTGAAGTTAGGGGCGCAATAAAGGTTGATTCCGTCACGATTCAAACGTACAATGACCACCGAATGGCAATGAGCGCAGTTGTGCTTTCAAACCGAATGGAATTGGAAATTCTCAACCCTGAAGTAGTTTGCAAAAGCTTTCCAGCATTCTGGAATGAGTTAAGTCGAGTTGTCAAATGACTATCCTTGAAATCGCGTTTTTAACCCTTACAGCGTTTACCGTTTTATTCCTATTTCTGATTGGGACACGAGCCATTGATTATTCTGGAGTAAAGCCCATGAAGAACAAAGTTGTTTTGGTCATTGGCTTAATTGCCTGGCAATTTTACATCTTCATCGCATCTTCATTTGTGGGAATGCAATCGTATGATTTTCCTCCGCGATTTGCCCTTGCATTCATTATTCCATCGTTCGCATTCACGGGTTTGTTTCTATACAGAAATCGTAATGAAAAATGGATTTTTGGTATTCAAGAACACTGGTTGGTTTACTTTCAATCGTTCCGGGTTTTAGTGGAATTGCTCTTTGTATACGCTTTGGCGGAAGGTGTTTTTAATAAAGAAGTTACGATTGAAGGCTTCAATTTTGACATGGTATTTGCGTTCACAGCTCCAATTATGGGGTTGTTAGTCTATCGGCAAAAAGTAATACCAAGGAAGTCTCTGGTCTTTTGGAATTATATAGGATTAGCCATTCTGGCGAGCGTTATAATGGTGTTTATGATTTCGATCTATACTCCGCATATTTTCGGTTCTGAGGTCCCATTACTTCCATTAGAAGCCATGACCTATCCATTTGTTCTGATAGCAGGATTCCTGATGCCAACCGCAGTCTTTCTGCATATATTGTCGCTCATTCAACTCAAAAAACAGCTATGAACCGCATTCTTAAACTTCAAGAAAAACTGAAAGGAGTTCCTTTTGGAATGAGAGTATTTTCAGGAATTCTTGCCCGATTTGCACCTTACTTCACTACAATCCGACCGCAGGTATTGGAGTTGCGCCCCAATTTCATGAAGACTTCTATGAAGAAGAGGAGAGCAGTTCATAATCACTTAAAAACGGTACACGCTATTGCCATGTGCAACCTCTGCGAGTTTACTGGAGGTTTGCTAATGGAAGCCTCAATTCCTAGTCATAGGAGATGGATTCCTGTTGGAATGACCGTTAATTATGTAAAAAAAGCGAAGACAAATCTTACTGCAACCTGCGATTTAAATCACATAGATTGGGATAACTGTTCGGAAGTGATTTGCAACGTCTCTGTTCGAGATACTTCAGATATTGAAGTAATGAATGCTGCTATTACCATGTTGGTTTCAGACAAACCAAAGAAATAGACCTTATTTCGGGGCTTTGTAAAGCATAAAAGCACCCAATATCAGGTAAATAATGTTGGGTATCCAAACCGCAAACGTTACCGACACGCCACCTTCAATCGCAAACGTTTGTGACACCTGCATAAATAGGATGTAGGAAAAGCTGAGAAGTAGTCCTAGTCCGATATGCATACCAATTCCACCACGCACTTTCCTGCTTGCTAAGCTTACCCCTATAATGGTGAGAATGAACGCTGCAAAAGGAAGAGAACTTCTTTTAGCACGTTCCACCTTAAAGTAATCGAGGTAATTGGAGCCGCGCATTTCTTCCGTCTCGATAAATGAATTGAGCTGCCAATAATCCATGGCTTCCACAATTTTTAGTCTTTGACCAAAATCTTTTGGCTGAAAAGGAAAAATCGTATCCAACCTTTCCGCTTCGCGAATGCGTTCATTCACTCCGTCAAAAGTGCGCTCATAGTACTTCCTTACACTCCATTTTTGAATGGTTGTATCGTACATAATGTGGTCCGAAATAAGCTTATAAGTAAGTGTGCCATCTTCAAACCTTTCAAGGGCAAACTTGTACCCAGTCATTCTTTCTGCGCTGTAAGAATCGAAATAAATAAACGTACCTGGTTCAATTTGATAATGTTGGTTTCGTCCGTAAAATTTGTAGGGTTGATTAATGTATTTGTTCTCAAAAATTATACGGCCTTCGTTTGCTTTTGGGATGATGAAATGATTCAATCCAAGACTAATTGAAGCTAAAACGGTAGATCCAATCATATACGGAACCATCATTCTGTAAAAACTGACCCCGCTACTGAGAATGGCTACGATTTCAGACCTGTAAGCCATCCTTGATGTAAATAGAATTACGGCAACAAAAATGAAAAGCGGACTGAAGAGATTCGCGAAATAAGGGATGAAAAAGATGTAGTATTCGCTTACAATGGTCCAAACCGAAAGCTGGTGTTCAATGAAGTTGTCAATCTTCTCTGAAAGGTCGAAAACTATGGTAATACAAATGATTAGCCCAATGGTGAAAAAGAACGTTCCGAGAAACTGACGGAGTATATATCTATCTAACCGAGTAAACACCTTGTGCTAAATCCTTGTGAGAAGTTTAGGAACCATTTGATCTTTCCATTTTCGGTAATCTCCAGCTTCAATATGTAGTCGGGCTTGTCGCATCAACTCTAAATAGAAGGCTAAATTGTGAATGCTAGTAATCTGTGGTCCGAGTAATTCTTTTGAAGCAAATAAATGCCGGACATAGGCTTTGCTGTATAGTAAGTCAACCGAGGCAGTTCCATTCTCATCTAATGGCGAAAAGTCTTTTTCCCATTTCTTATTTTTCATGTTCATCATGCCGTTCCAGGTGTAGATAAGTCCATGGCGGGCATTTCTAGTTGGGAGAACACAATCGAACATGTCAACGCCTAGAGCAATGTTTTCTAACAAGTTGGCCGGTGTGCCTACACCCATTAAATAGCGTGGTTTGTCTTTTGGTAAAATATCGCAAACCACTTCAGTCATGGCATACATTTCATCATCTGGCTCTCCAACACTCAAGCCTCCAATAGCGTTGCCTTCTCGTTCAAATGAGGCAATTACCTCAGCACTTTTTATCCGTAAATCGGTGTAAGTAGAGCCCTGTACAATTGGGAAAAGTGATTGGTGATGACCGTACATGGATTTGGTGGAGTCAACATGGTCACAGCAGCGCTTTAACCATCGATGAGTCATGTCCAAAGAATTTTTGGCATAGTTGTAATCACAAGGATATGGTGTGCACTCATCGAAAGCCATTATGATATCAGCACCAATAGAGCGCTGAATATCCATTGAAGTTTCAGGACTGAAAAAGTGTTTAGAACCATCAATATGAGAGGAAAAAGTGACTCCTTCTTCAGTGATTTTACGTTTGTGCGCTAGAGAATAAACTTGATATCCACCACTATCAGTAAGAATAGGAAGGTCCCAATTCATGAATTTGTGAAGCCCACCGGCTTCTTCCAGTATTTCAGTTCCAGGTCTTAGGTACAAGTGATATGTATTGCCAAGAATAACTTCAGCCTTAATCTCTTGTTTAAGTTCTTGCTGATGAACGCCCTTTACGGTTCCCAGCGTTCCCACCGGCATAAATATGGGCGTTTCAATAACTCCATGGTCGGTGATAATTTGCCCCCTTCTGGCTTTCGATTCGGGGTCGGTATGCGTAAGATTAAACTTGAGTCCCATGTTCATAAAATCGCCCAAATGTACCTAAATGCCCCTCAGTCGTTGGTTAGATTTGCCAGCAACTACTATGAGTTTAGCAGAAATAGAATCTCTTCCGTTGTGGCAACTGATTGTTGTCGGAATTTTCGTGGTTTCACTGCTAGTTCAACTATTCTATTATGTCTTCTTTTTTCTCCGATTGGCCTTGTACAAACCGGTACATGCGGAAGTAGAGGTCAGGCCTGTTTCAGTAATAATTTGTGCTTGGAATGAGGAGGATAACCTGAAACAAAACCTTCAGTTAATCTTAGAACAAGACCATCCAGAGTATGAAGTAATAGTGGTTAACGACCATTCTAGAGATGAAACCGACCTGCTTTTACAGGCGTGGCAGCAGAAATATAATCACCTGCGAGTGATAAACCTCACAACGGAAAATACCCAAATGAGAGGAAAGAAATTCGCCATTTCCATGGGTATTAAAGGCGCGAGATATGACAATCTAGTGTTTACAGATGCCGATTGTTATCCAAAATCGAAGCAATGGCTGACTTGCATGGCACAGGGCTTGTCTGATAAAGAGAAAATCGTTCTCGGGTACGGAAGCTTCGAAAAGAAAAAGGGGCTTCTTAATAGGCTCTATCGATATGAGTCTCTTCATATTGCCATGCAGTACTTTTCTTACGCTTTGGCGGGATTTCCTTACATGGGCGTAGGGCGTAATCTTGCATACAACAAAGAGTTATTCTTTAAAACCAAAGGATTTATCAAACATAGACATGTGGCTTCAGGAGATGACGACCTCCTAGTTAATGAAGTAGCCACTGCCGCCAACACGTGCATAGAGGTAAGAAAGGAAGCCCATACCGTTTCTCAGACTCCCGAGAATTTTTCGGCTTGGATACTCCAAAAGAGACGACATCTGTCTACTGGAGGGTATTATAAGATTTCCTCAAAAATATTTTTGGGTCTATTTACCTTGTTTCATCTTTTGTTTTATATGTCCTTTTTTGTGGTTTTGTCGTCAACAACAATGTACTGGTTGGCATTATGTGGAATTGGTCTAAAGTGGATTGGTCATTTGTCGATCATAACTGTGGTAGCGCGACTCTTGGACGAGGACGATCTTTTGCTATTTTCGCTTATAGGCGACTTTTTTACGCCTTTTTTTAACACCGCTTTGGCAGTATCTAACCGTGTAAAATCACCCATTAGATGGAGGTAGAAATAAATCCAGACTTATCCGATAAGGCAATGTTGGATTACCGCCTCGTAAGGGCGGCAATTGATAGTGGTGATCAGAAAGCTTATGCTCAGCTGATGGATCGTTATCGAGATAGCATCTATTTCATGCTGCTTAAAATGGTTAACAGCCGTGATGATGCAGATGATTTAACTATTGAAGCTTTCGGAAAGGCATTTAATAAGCTACACCAATATACCCCGAACTACGCTTTTAGTACATGGTTGTTTAAAATTGCATCCAACAATTGCATCGATTTTATTCGAAAAAAGAAGAAAAATCTTCTCTCTTTGGATAAGCCTTTTGAAAGGGGAGATGGTGGCGAAATGACCATGGATGTTCCATCTGGTACGCTTAATCCTGAAGAGACTTATATCCGCGAGCAGAAGAAGCTGTTGATGCATGGAGTGGTTGAAAAGCTGAAGCCACGCTACAGAACTTTAGTGGAATTGAGGTACTTCAAAGAGTACTCTTATGAGGAAATTGCGCAAGAGCTAGATTTACCGTTGGGCACCGTGAAAGCGCAATTATTTAGAGCCCGAGAATTTCTCTACAACATTCTCAAGAACAGCAAGGAAAAAATCTGATTCCGATGGATTCAGTTCCTGTTTCTTGGGAAATAATACTCAAGTATTTTGATGGTCTTACTGATTTGCAGAAGCAGCAATTTGAAATGCTGTATGATGCATATCTAGAATGGAACACTCAGATAAATGTTGTTTCAAGAAAGGACTTTCACCTGTTTTACGAACGTCACGTCCTACATTCATTAGCCATTGCAACCATTGCAGATTTTGAAGATGGCACCCGCATTTTGGATGTGGGAACTGGAGGCGGTTTTCCAGGCATTCCGTTGGCAATTATGTTTCCAAATTGCCAATTCAAATTGGTGGATAGTATAGGTAAGAAGATTAAGGTTGCGAATGGAGTTGCTCAAACCATTGGGCTCACCAACGTTGTTGCGGTGCATGGTAGAATGGAGCAAGGCACCGAAACCTATGATGTGATAGTGACGCGGGCGGTGGCACGTTTAGGGCAAATCAAGCATTGGTTGTTTAAGAAACTCAATTCAAAGAGTAAGAAAGCCGTAAAAGGTTTGATTTGTCTAAAAGGTGGCGACTTAACCGAGGAAATAATTGAAGCTCGTGTGAAGGCAAACCTTTACAATATTTCAGACTCTTTTGAAGAAGAATTTTTTGAAACCAAGAAAGTAGTTTGGATAAAGCAATTCTAAACCTGCATCTGAAGCTCTAGCAACCCTTTGTAGAGCCCGCCTTCTTTCGCAAGTAAATCTTCATGCTTTCCGTCTTCGGTGATGGTTCCTTTGTCCAAAACAAGAATTCGGTCTGCTTTTCTAATGGTTGAAAGACGGTGAGCAATTACCAATGACGTTCTGCCAACCATCAATTTATCTAAAGCTTCTTGTACTAAACGTTCCGATTCGGAGTCGAGCGAACTTGTAGCTTCATCCAAAATGAGAATTCGAGGATCTTTTAGTACTGCTCTCGCTATCGCAATCCTCTGACGCTGCCCACCTGAAAGCTGAATTCCCCTCTCACCAACAATGGTGTCATACTTTTCTGGAAATCCGTCAATGAAAATGTGTGCATTTGCATTCTGCGCGGCCGCTTCAATTTCCTCAATAGATGCTCCAGGCTTACCATATTCAATATTCTCTCTAATGGTTCCTCCAAATAGAATAACATCTTGAGGAACAATGGCCATTTGGTTTCGTAAAAATTCCAGCCCCATTTCTTTGGTGTCAATTCCGTCTATGGTTATTGACCCTTGGTTAGGATTGTAAAAACGAAGCACAAGTGATGCTATGGTAGATTTTCCAGAGCCAGATGGGCCAACAAGTGCAATAGTTTCTCCCTGTTTTGCGTCAAAACTTACTCCATTTAAAACCGAAATATCTGGTCTGCTAGGGTATGTAAAATGAACATTATCAAACTTGAGAGAGCCAGAAATGTTAATGGCATTAGGGATTGAAATATCATGAGGTTCTGGAGTTTCATCCAAGATTTCGAGAATGCGCTCTGCTGCACCAATTGCTTTCTGAATTTGCGCGTACATTTCAGCAATTCCGCCAATGGAAGCACCAACAAATACTGAATACAGTACAAATTGAATCAGGTTTCCGAAGGTCATCAGATCTTGGTTTACTAAACGAGCCCCATACCAGATTACCCCTACAATTGAACCGAATAGACAGAAGATAATGAATGATGCAAAGAAGCCCCTAGCTCTAGCGCCTTGAAGTGCTTTTTCAATAATGGCTTCGGTACTTTTTGCATATCTAACACTCTCATAAACTTCATTTGCAAACGATTTTACGTTGAAAATGCCGGCAAGTGTCTCTTCTACAATGGTGTTAGACCCAGCAATTCTATCCTGTGTTTCTTTTGAAATTCTACGGATAATACGACCAAAGACAACAGCAAAAACGGCTACCAATGGCACAATACCAAGCATTACTAGCGTTAGCTCAACAGATGTGTAGGCTAGAAATGCAATTCCACCAACAATAAGCATAGACTGTCGAAGGAATTCTGCAACTACCGTTGTAAACGTATCGGACAACATGTTAATGTCAGTTGCAATCCTGCTGTTCATGTCTCCAACCCGATTTTGAGAGAAATACGACATCGGAAGTCGAATGAGCTGGTTATAGGTATCCTTTCTCAAATCGGCCAGAACGTGTTCGGTCACATTTACAAATAGGTAAATTCTGAAAAACGAGAATACCGCCTGAAAAATGAACACCAATAAGAGGAAAAGTGCTATGCGGTCAATGTCCGCAAGCATCGCTTCTTCGGCCGTATCAACCATATCTCCAATAAGTTTTGGAAATATTAATGCAGTAATTCCGGTAAGGAAAAGGAAAAATAGACCTAAATAATACTTGAGTCTATGTGGTTTGAAGTATCCAAAAAGTCGGGAAATCCGCTTCAAGCTTTCGCCAGAAACCTTCACTTTTGGCAAATCTTCTGTTTCTAATCTATCTCTTCTGGCCATGTTTGAGCGGCAAAGTTATTTTAATGAAACTATTTTAC
>CALCGD010000341.1 GCA_937900875.1 uncultured Flavobacteriales bacterium | reverse complement strand
ACAGGTGCGTAGGCTTTGGTAGTTGCTACCAAGTTTGGTTTCGGCTGAAAGTTCGAAGGAGTTTAAAGCCCTAATTTTATAGCAGTAAAACGTTGTGTGTAATCTAAAAACCAAATCATGATAAGTATTTCTCGATTCGCGTGTATTCTATTTGTTCTTGGCTCTTTTGTCATTGGCTCTTGCAATCAAGAAGACGATGACACAAACCCAGATTTAAATGGCAATTGGATAGAAGGGTCTTGGACCACAATGAATATTGTTGGTGCGGACACTACTTGGGTTGGAGGCGAATACATAGGAGATGGAATCTGCTGTAATGTTACCACAGTTAACGTAACTGGAACAGACTATATAACCAACCAAACCGTAACTGTTAATGGTGATTCGTACTTGATTATAGAATACGTGGGAGATCCAGTCGACCTTGCGCCATCGAACTACATCTACCAGATGAACCTAGAAATAGTAACGTCATGCAACGGCTGTAAGTCCAGCTTAGAACTATTTAAACTAGAGTAACCCTTGTCTTGTTTCATGCCGCAGACCCGTTTACAGTGGATGACGAGCAATCGGCCATAAGCGGTGTGGTGACTGGCATATGTATTTGCGGTAGTTGCATTTGGCAAATCACTTGGACCCGCTATCGCGCGTTTGCAACCCGTGGTTTCACCAATTATTCAATCAGCGTTTCAAGAATTCCAAAACCTTGAAGGTGTAACTCAACAGAAAAACAACCATCTTCCTTACCTTCCGCATCTCAAAATTTAGGCATGTCAGAAGAATCAGTATTAGGTAGCATCGACCATATTTCGGTACACCGCGTAGGTAACAAAGGCAATGAAGAAGGCATGGTGCTTTCTGAGATTCCGTTGGAGTTAGATTGGCAGCTAACAGAGGCGCTGCAAGAGTATTTTAAAGCACCGCTTAAAACACAAGAGTATTACAAGTTGCACCACGAAAGTCGGTTAGATTTAAATGAGGTTTACAGCTATGTAGATGCCATTTTTCAGAATCCAGAAGGGCTGCACGAGCAATCGGTTAACCTAGCCAAGCATTTGTTTGAGAGTAGCACCCATCCCAACATAAAGGGCGGAGAGTTTTATACCGTATTCTTTCACCATTGCCTAAAAGATGGAGAGCTGATAGATGCAGTGGGGCTGTTTAAATCGGAGAATAAAGACACGTTTTTGAAGGTGAATCCTGCGGGAGATGGTTTTGTGGTTAAAACAGACCAAGGCGTAGATGTGAAGAAACTGGATAAAGGCGCCATCATTTTTAACACCAAAAGAGATGGAGGATTTGTGGTTGCGGTGGTAGACAAAACCAACAAAACCAACGAAGCACACTATTGGGTAGATGATTTTTTGCATGTGCGTCCGTTAGAAGATGCCTTCTACCAAACCAAAGAAACCTTGGCCATGACCAGGGATTTTATTACCAAAGAATTGCCGCAGCAATATGATGTAAGCAAAACCGACCAAGCAGATTTTCTCAATCGGTCTATTGCCTTTTTCAAAGAGCAAGATTCGTTTGATATGAGCGAGTTTGAAGCTGAGGTTATCATTCAGCCAGATGTTATCAATCAGTTTAAGCAGTACAAAGAAGAGTACCAGCAAGAGCGCGAAATGTACATAGCTGATGCCTTCGATATTTCGAGCCCTGCGGTAAAGAAGCAGCAAGGGGTTTTTAAAAGCGTATTGAAGCTAGATAAGAACTTCTCGGTGTACATCCATGGCGATAAAACCCTTATTCAAAAGGGTAAGGACGATGATGGACGTAAGTACTACAAGCTGTATTATCAGGAGGAGAAGTAGTTTAAGCCCCCAAGAAACTTCCTCCGCAAACTCGCAAAACCTGTCCGTTGATGGATTGCGCTCCTGGATGCGCCAAGAAAGCCATTGCTTCTGCAATATCTTCTGGTTTTCCTGCTTGCGCGAGAGATGTTAATCGCTCTGCAAAGATTCTGGTCATGAGCGGCATGGTCTTCACCATATCGGTTTCAATGTATCCTGGTGCTATTGCATTAATGGTTATCCCTTTCGCCTTTAGTTCTTTCGATTTTGAAGAGGAATAACCAATTAATGCGGCCTTGGTTGCCGTGTAATTGGTCTGCCCAAAGTTGCCAGCAATACCAGAGATAGACGAAGTACTGATGATACGTCCGCCTTCTGGAATCAATCCCATCTCCAAGGCATCTTCCGTCAGATTGATAACAGCCGTCAGGTTAATAGCAATGAGTTGGTCCCAATAATGCTCGGGCATATTCTTGAGCGTTTTATCGCGGGTAATTCCTGCGTTGTTCACCAACACATCAATCCGTTCGTGTTGCGCTTTAATGGTTTCAAGAAGATTCTTTCGTGCGGCTTCGTCTGTAAGGTCAGCACCCAAGAAAGAAACCTTGCTGGATAAAAGCGATTTAGCCCGTTCTTCCATCTGCGGCATATCTGCAATGATAACCGTTGCGCCTTCAGCTGCCAATCGTTTCACGGTAGCAGAACCAATGCCACCCGCACCGCCTGTTACCACACAAATTTTATCAGAAAGCTCGCTACCTGATTTAGTTGCTTCGTTAGCAGCTACTGCTTGTCCTGTAATAAACGCACAACGACCAGAAGTAAAGAATTCCTGTACGGTTGCGTAGTTCTTCAAATCTACGTTTGGTGGAAGTTTCACAAGATTGACCGATGTTCCTCGTCCGCCTAGCTCTTTAGCCAA
>CALCGD010000340.1 GCA_937900875.1 uncultured Flavobacteriales bacterium | reverse complement strand
AGGCAATTTGCCCAAGTAGCTTGATGATGTTGTGCGCTCTTTCAGCCGTAATTCGATTCTTTTCGTGCGTATCATGTACATTAGAAATGGGGCCGTTAATACCAAATCGTATTTGTTTACCAGCGGCCAATTTGCTATAAACCGACTCCACAACTCGAGCCGGACTGCCATTCAGTTCGGTTTTATTGTAGGCAAAAAAGACATTGTGCCTTGGAATGGTTTGGGCAAAAGAATAAGCAAGGAAAGTGATACTGAAGAGGGTGGTGAGAAGAGTTTTCATGATTCTTAGGATTAGACATTCAAACCCTGAACGTCAGACTGACCGAAGAATTACACTAACAAGGCACTTTTAAAACTAAAGTAGTTGCCGAAAAATAAAGATGAAGTGTTTTACGTTCTAATTGGTCGGTTTAGCCGAATCAAACATGACGCTTACTTTTTCTTGGACGGCTTTGGTTTTAGCGATAAAGCGTTAGAATGGCTCTGCTCCAAATATGTTAACATCAGCTTATCGTCCTCCAACAAACCTTCCGGAATCTCAACAAAATCCTTCATAGTTCTGCCGTGTTGCTCCATCAATTTAGAATCGTGCTTATTAATAAATGACTCAATATCCGCAGCCGAAAGACGCAAACCCATGGTGCCAGACTTATCCAAAAAAGAGGTCATGTGATCATTTAAAGATGTATAAGGCGTGGTCTTTCCTTTTCGCTCAAACTTTGGGAATGCAGCAATCAAGTTGTTGTATAATTCTAGTTTATCTGCCGGTATGCTCATGTCATAAATATAGAAAGCCCTAAGCGCTATTGCGCTCAGGGCTTTGCTATAACTCTTCTCGAATTATCCTGTGACAACTACAGCTCCCCATTGTGAAGCGATGACGCCCAGCACCATCAACGTAATGAGCCAATATCCGCTATTAATCCAAAGTAGCTTGATGGATTTCTTCTCAAACAAAACGTTTGTTCCCATAATTGGGAGGAAGAATAAAACGTAAGTGATGGCGCCATGTGCAACGCCATGACCAACAGTTAGAAAGTTACCTCCGTGCTCTGCCATTATTGCAGCAGCCGAACCAGATAGCATCAGTTCTGGGTCTGCGCCAACTAAAGAAAAAATGGCCGTTTGGTGGACCGTAAGAAACAGAAGCCCTGCTGAAATGAAAAGATTGAAAAGAAGGCTTAGCGCCAAATTGAGAATACTAGGCTTTTCGTTTCTCTGTGCTTCGGTAAAGCCCGCAGCATTCATCCAAGCTGTTCCCATAACTTTTGGATGATAGTAAATAAAGGCAAAAATGAAGGCTGCGAAAGCCATTCCGAATAAGGCTATAGGATTTGGTTGCATGGTGGTTTTGGTTAATTGTTTCTGTTAGTGTGTAATCAAAGTAATTGAGCTGCTGATTTTATATAAGACGATTCAAAAATTCAAATTTGGACACGGTCAATTAGTTAAATGCGAAAGTTTTTTCAGCTTACCGTCTAGAAAGCTCTTTTCTCGTTCAGATTGAGTCAAACGTTTTGCCAGTTCGTAGTGATTCCGAGCAAGCTGATGCTGATTAAGGCGCTCGTTAAATTCCCCAACAACAGAGTGATACATGTAGTACTTCTGGATTCTCGAATCCTTTTCTAGCTGCTTCAGAGATTCCAGCGCAGTTTTTGCACCGCTTATCTCAGCAACCGCAATAGAACGGTTAATCCTTACAACAGGATCTTCTGAAACAGCCAACATTTGGTCGTAGCAGTTAAGAATCAATTTCCAATCGGTGTCTTCAAATTTTTGGGCCGCACAATGGGCGGAAGCGATAGCAGCTTCTAAATGAAACATGCTCATTGACTTACCAAATGCAGATTGATTTAGGTATTGATTTCCTAGGGTTATCAATTCCTGATTCCAAAGGTTTCTGTTTTGATCTGCCAGAAGCACCATTTCTCCTTCCTCTGAAACCCGGCTTTTAGACCTCGAAGCGTGGAAGCACATGAGTGCCATAAGCGCGTAAACTTCCGGCAAGTTGGTTTTTTCGTGTTCAGTGAGGGAGCGACAAAGAAGCAGTGCTTGAGTAATCAAATCCTCTCGCACTAACTCGTCTGCATGCGTGGAGTTGTAGCCCTCGTTAAACATGAGATAAATCGAATTGAGCACTGCTTTTGTTCTAGGAACAATCTCGTTTGAGGAAGGGATTTTAGGACGGGTTCCGCTTTTCCGAAAGAATTCTTTAGTTCGATAAAGTCGTTTGGAAATCGTGTCCTCAGATGTAAGAAATGAACTCGCTACTTCTTTGGTGCTAAAGCCGCACAGAGATTTTAAGATGAACGTAATCTGATTTTCTTCAGAAATTTCGGGATGGCAGCATGCAAACATCATTGCCAAGAAATCATCTTTAATGCTGTCATCGTCCCAAAGCTGTTCCATGGTATTGGCCAACGTGTATTCTGATTTTAATAGTTGCCTTTCGGGATCTTCAAAGTCGATGGATTCAGAGAATTTCTCTTTTCTAAGAATGTCGATGGCTTTGTTTTTAGCTGCTCTATAGAGCCAGGCTTTTGGGTTGTCTGGCACTCCCTTTATTTTCCACGTTTCAAGGGCGCTGATGAGTGCGTCTTGCACTACATCTTCTGCCAATTCTAGATTATTCGAGCCGAAAATCTTCAATAAAACAGAAACCATCCTTCCAGACTCTTGTCGGAAAAGATGGTTTATTGTCTTATCTATTTGAGACGAATCGTTCAATAGGACTATCCCATTTTTCTAATCTCGCGAATCTCAAGATCAGAACCTTCTTGTAGTCCAGGACATCCTTTAGCAAGTTCCGTAGCTGCTTCAAGCGAATCAGTTTTAAAGATGATGTATCCGCCAACCAATTCTTTTCCTTCAGCCAATGGACGGTCAAGAACGGTTGCTCCACTATTGGTGATAGACTTTCCTTCTGACATCAGCGGCTCTCCACCACCAAGTTGTCCCGCTGCTGCAAGACCACCCATCCACTTTTGCCATTTTGCCATATGCCCTTGCATTTCTTCTGGAGAAGAATCTAGACCACCGCCTCCTCTGATAATCATTAAGTAATCGTTCATTTTCTTGTTTTTTAGTTTTTGATTATGTGAACAGCCTTATGACGAAGCAATATTCAAGATCTGGACATGAGGTTGAAAATAAATTGAAATTTATTCGGACACAAGGCTTTAGGCTCTGAAATAAGCCTCAATTTACCAACTAAAATTCCATTCGGCTACTCGCTCCAGCGGTAAGAACTAAGATCGAAGCCTGCTAAATCTAGAACCCGGTCAACTACAGTTTTAGCAAGGTCTTCAAAGTTGGATGGCTTGCTATAAAATGATGGGCTTGCAGGCGCAATAATTCCGCCAGCCTCCGTAATCGTCTTCATGTTATTGATGTGAATCAAACTCATTGGCGTATCTCTTGGAACGAGAATGAGTTTTCGTCTCTCTTTTAGAATGACATCGGCCGCTCTGGTCATTAAATCGTTTGATACCCCCGAGGCAATGCGAGCCATAGTGCCCATGCTGCACGGACAAATAATCATGGTTTCGTATTTGGCGGAGCCAGATGCAAAGGGAGCCATAAAATCATTGGAATTGTAAATGGTAAATGGAAGGTTTTCAAAATCTGAATGGTCTAATTCCAATTTCCAAACTTCTCGGGCATTGGTGCTAAAAACAACTCCAACTTCCTGAATTTGATCCTGAAGTTCAACCAATCGATCAAACAGCACTTTGGCGTAAACCGCTCCGCTTGCGCCCGTAACTCCAACTACAACTTTCTTTTTCATAAGTCCAGTTTCACATCAATCTGTTGCTTCTTTTTGGTCGCGTCAATCTTATCTCTATCCAGCGTTGTCTTAAACCAGTACCTAACAGAAAAAGCGAAGACATGGTTTATCCAGTCACCTTTTCTAATCGAGAGGATTGAATTGGTGTATCGCGCATTCACTTCAATCTTATTTTTCCAGAAATAATAGCTCAATCCAGCGGCTACGCTCCATTCCACTTTACTGTAAGCTGGATTGTTATGGGTTTCAAAGTTGTCCGAGATATTTTCTACTCGGTCTAATGTGCTCAGTAAAACACCAACTTGAGTTCCTACTTCTATACTCATGTTCTTGATGCCGTACCACCTGTAAAGTATTGGAATCTCAATCATATTTA
>CALCGD010000339.1 GCA_937900875.1 uncultured Flavobacteriales bacterium | reverse complement strand
TTAGCGTTCCATAAACACCAAAAAAGTGCATCGGTCGTTTTCCAAAACGACTCATAAAAGTGATGACCAATAAATCTAACGGTCCATTGATAAACCGCTCTATTCCGAACTTAGTAATGCCAAATTTTCGTTCCTGATGCTGAACTACTTTTTCGCCTATTTTATTGAAACCTGCCCATTTAGCAATTACAGGAATGTACCTGTGCATTTCGCCATAAACCTCAATGCTTTTTATTACATCTTGCTTGTAGGCTTTTAAACCACAGTTAAAATCGTGCAAATAAATGCCAGACATTTTTCTCGCAGCCCAGTTATACAACTTGGTCGGTATGGTTTTAGTTATCGGATCGTAGCGTTTTTTCTTCCAACCAGAAACTAAGTCAAACCCGTCTTCGGAAATCATCCTTACCAATTCTGGAATTTCCTCTGGACTATCTTGTAAATCAGCATCCATCGTAATAACGATATCTCCTTTAGCAGCATCAAAACCTCGGTTTAACCCAGCCGATTTACCGTAATTTCTCCTGAAACGTAACGCACGAATTTGACCATACTTCGTCTTTAATTCTTCAATTATTGACCATGAGTCGTCTGTGCTTCCATCATCCACATAAACAATCTCGTAAAGCAGGTCATTCTTCTGCATTACATCGTCTATCCACCTAGTTAATTCGGGTAGCGACTCGTATTCGTTGTAAAGCGGTATTACTATTGAAATCAGCACTTAGTTGTTACTTTAAGTCTGCGTCAATAAAATTGGCTTCAAAAGAAGGGTCTTCTTTCTTAACAATAGCGGAAATAATTAGAGACATAACCAGTCCTAATATTGAATACGTAAGCACAACCATTGCGGCCATAGGTCCTGGTTGCATAAACTTACGGGTGTAAGTCATAATCATATCTATCTGCTCAGCTGGCGCATTTCCTTGCTCGTACATTTGATCTTCAACTCTCAAAATCAACTCCTCAAGCATTCCTGGGTCAATTACTGTAAAGAATAAGTAGGTATAAATTGCCACAAGCACACTACCGAAAAAGGCAATTCCAGCCCCAGTTCCTAACCCTTGTCCGTATGTAAGATAGCCTCCTAAATCGGTACGTTTTGCCTTAGTACCGAAGAAGATTATTGTGCCTAAAATGATGTAGTTAATCCACTGCGCAGGCTTAGACTCCGTCATGTCTAATAAGTAAAGTCCGAGTGAAAAAGCTACTAACAGTAATCCTAAGATTCCGCCCCAAGTAATAATATGTTTCATAGATTTTTGGTTTGAGATTGCGCCAAAGATAACAGTTAGTGATTGTGGGCTTTAAACGAAATAGTTAAGAGTTATTAAGATGTTTGAATCGAATAAATGACCATTTCAATTTTTAGAAATAAAACAGGTTGCTACTGCAAACAAGAGTATTACCTTTGCGCTGGGGTAAGTCCTGTGCGACCAGCTCCTACTGAATCCCCCAGGACAGGAATGTAGCAAGGGTAGGTAGTTGTAGCGGTGCGACATAGATCGCTTACCCCTTTTTTGTGCCTTATTCTCTGGCTCAAGCATTCAAAACATGTTCATTTCTTTTCTGTAAATGCCTTGCTAAGCCACTGCAACTTGAACACATTTGTACAAAATCAAACAAGCATGAAATTCTTTATTGACACAGCAAACCTCGACCAGATAAAAGAAGCACAAGACCTAGGTGTTCTTGATGGCGTAACCACTAATCCATCGCTAATGGCGAAGGAAGGAATTCACGGAGACGCTCGTGTGAAGCAACATTACATTGATATCTGCAATATTGTTGATGGCGATGTGAGCGCTGAAGTTATTTCGACTGACTTTGCTGGAATGGTGAGAGAAGGAGAAGCATTGGCTGCATTGCATCCGCAAATTGTTGTGAAGGTGCCAATGATAAAGGATGGAATTAAGGCGATAAAGTATTTTTCTGACAAGGGAATAAGAACAAATTGCACATTGATTTTTAGCGCTGGACAAGCTCTTATTGCAGCTAAAGCTGGTGCTACGTATGTTTCTCCATTTCTTGGAAGATTGGACGACAATAGCACAGACGGAATGGATTTGATTGCTCAAATCAGACTGATTTACGACAACTATATGTTTGATACGCAGATATTAGCAGCAAGCATCAGACACACCATGCATATTGTGCGTTGTGCCGAAGAAGGAGCAGATGTTGCTACCTGTCCGCTAAGCGCCATTCTTGGTTTGCTTAATCATCCGCTTACCGATATTGGATTGGCTAAATTTTTAGCCGATTTTGAAGCAAATAAATAGACTATGCTAATCCGCATCTATGAAGAGAATCCTAACCCGAAAGCTATTCGGGAAGTTGTGGATTGTCTTAAACGAGGCGGAGTAATCATCTATCCAACCGATACAGTTTATGGCATTGGCTGCGACATCAACAATAGAAAAGCTGTTGAGCGCATTTGCCAAATCAGGAACATCAAGCCAGAGAAAGCGCAGTTCTCTTTTATCTGCTCAGACCTTAGTCATATTACCGACTTCTGTGCTGGAATAAACAATCCCACTTTCAAATTGATGAAGCGATTGTTGCCTGGTCCGTACACGTTTATCCTAAATGCTACCAATCAGGTTCCAAAATTGTTTCAGAGTAAGAAACGAACAGTTGGTATTCGTATTCCTGCCAGTGAGATTCCGTTGGCCATTGTGCGCGAATTAGGAAACCCAATTATGACAGCATCTGTTCATGATGAAAACGACATGATTGAATACACCACCGACCCATCACTTATTCACGAGCGCTTTGAAGACCTAGTGGATATTGTAATTGATGGTGGCTATGGCGGAATTGAAGGCTCCACAGTTTTGAATTGTGCTGATGGGGAAGTAGAAGTCATTCGCGAAGGAAAAGGCTCTATCGAAGACCTGTACTAGGTCGTTCATCGATTCATCTTTAACTACAATTCACTGGTCAAGACTGTGCTTGCGCCAGTCTAATAATCGTATCCTTTCCCTAAAAATGGGGTATTACCTAATAAAGAACAGGTAATGCTTCGGAATCTCATCATCATTTGGTCGTTTGTAATTGGAACCCAGCTTGCATTTGGGCAAGCGGTTTCTTTTGACGACCAACATGCTTCTGATGGCGCCATCTACCTGAAATCGGTTAACGGAACTGAGACTATTGTTGATGCAAATGGAGAAATCATTGCTGGGCAAGAAGTTTTTCGCCTTACGGCAGATGAGATTGCTGCAAACGGTTGGGGAACTACCGTTGCCAGAGCAGAATCGGCCGATGGTGCACGAGCCAATGGCGGACCACAATTCAATATTATCTATCTCGACCAAGTAAACGGCACAGGAGCAGGCTTTGCAGACCCAACTTTGGGAGCTGCAAGAAGAAACGCTTTGGAATCAGCATTTGAGTATTACTCATCTTTGTTGGAGGATTTTGGAACTGCTGATATAGAAATTAGAGAGTCATTTTCGGCAAACCCTAACAGCAATCCATTTGGGTTTTCTGCAGCCTATTATTTTGGTTCAAAAGGATTTAATTCTCCTTTTACCAAGGCACATATTGCCACGGGTAACGACCCTTATGGCGATTTCCCTGACGGATATTTGCAGTTTAATTTCCATCCAAACTTGAGCTATAACTATTCTGTTAATGGCAATCCATCTAGCCAAGAGTTTGACTTCTACACCATCGCGTTACACGAAATTTTGCACCTGCTTGGGTTTACCAGTTATTCTAATGGCAACGGTGAATCTGCAGCATCGCCACATGTTTTTACCACGTTTGATGCGCATTTAGCAGATAATAATAAAGAGGAGATTTTTGTGGTGAGTGGTTCTGGAAGCAGCACCATTGTTTCGGTGCCCGATGATGGTGTATTAGCCAATCAGCAGGTTTGGTTTGAACTTTACCCTGGTCAGCACGCTCCAGTGTTCTCTCCAAGCCCGTTTAATGGTTCTAGTTTAGACCACTTTGACAATAATCGTTCTGCCGAAGGCAGATATCTTATGCACCCTTCATTATCTAGAGGAGATGCGTTTAAAATGCTACATGAAGATGAGGCTCGGGTACTTGAACAGCTAGGGTACGAGGTGAATTATAGTGTTGCAACTGCCATCCATAACCATGATGAGGATGTGCCAGCGCTTGTGCATTCTGATCTTTATCCGAACCCAGCGTTTTCTACCGATGGTGTTCATATTGACTTAGGCGAACTGGAATCGAAAGAGGTTTTGGTAATTGTTTTAGACATGATGGGCCGAGAAGCGTATTCGAAAGTTATTCTGAACGCGGGTTCTGGCCCCGTTACAGCCATCGACCCAGACAACAATCTTACACCAGGAATGTATATCGTTATTGGCTCTACGAATGATGAGCTTTTTAACGAGAAGCTGGTGATTAAGTAGAGTTGAATTTTCGCTGTCGGAAATTCTCTTCCGCGTGTCGGAAATTCTCTTCCCGCAGTCGGAAATCGTCAACTATGCAGCGGAAATTCACTGCTATACGATGGATATCTTCTTCTATGCGAGGGAAACAAACGCCCACAGCACCGAAGTTCATTTCTCTAAGGCGGAAATCTAAAAACGTACCTCGGAAGTTATTTTTCATCTAGCGCAACTGCCCTTCTAAGGATAGGAAGGGCTCGTTTGTATGCCAGAAAGGTCACAGGTGTCATGCTGAACTTGTTTCAGCATCTGTATAAAATAGACCCTGAAACAAGTTCAGGGTGACGGTGCTTGTTGGGTTTATGGCTGTTCTCGATACAATTTGGCTGCGCCAAATCACTGGAACTGACGAATTGCGTGGGTCACTTCGAGTGTTTCGACCGTAGGGAGAAATGTATCGAGAAGGTGCGGTGGGCTGCCACAAACATTATCTTAACATTCATGAAATTAATGTTCGTTTATCTGCTCAAATGCGCTGATGGCACATTCTATACGGGTGTGACGAATGATGTAGAGCGAAGATTTAACGAACATCAATCGGGCTTTAATCCAAATTCCTACACATTCGATAAAAGGCCTTTGGCACTTGTTTATCAACAAACATTTTTAGAGCCTATGCAAGCTATTGAATTTGAAAAACGAGTGAAGAAATGGTCCAAGGCAAAGAAGGAGGCATTGATAAATGGTGAGTTCTACGAACTTCCCAAACTTTCAAAGAAGAGGTTTAACTAGGCGGGACGATTGTTCTCGATACGATTCTTTCAGAATCACTCGAACTGACTAACGAGTATGGTCACTTCGAGTGTTTCGACCGTAGGGAGAAATGTATACTTCGACACGCTCAGCACAGGTCGAGAAGGTGTGATGGATGGTTCTCGATACAATTCCGATAAAAATCGGAATCACTCGAACTGACAGAGGTAGAAGTTCGAGCTGACCCTTATTCCTTCACAAATTTTACAGAAGACGATATTCCATTATCGTCTGTGGTGCGTAGCATGTAAATGCCACTTTTTAAGGCAGTAACATCTAAAGCTGTATTGCCTTTCTCTGTAAAGCGGAGCACCACACGACCAAGCATATCGGTTATGGTTATTACTACAGAAGAATGAACAGGATTATTTGCAAACCGAACATGCAGCACATCTGTTACAGGGTTAGGGTAAACCTCTACTAGCGTACCCTGAGCGGAGTCGAAGGGTGATTCTTCAATGCCTACACTAAAGCAATTCTCTATTTCACAACCCATACTATCAACGCGTAGTATCCAACCATCTTGGGTGGTTGAGCTTTCTCCGCGGCCAAAACCTACCGCTACAATATCTCCATTTGGCATGATAAGCATGTTTCTCAGAAAATTGGTGCTACTTGATGGGTTGAAAGTTCTTGTCCAAAGTGTGTCTCCGTTTGCATCTGTTTTAATCAGCCACCCCGCTTGACTTCCATCTCCCGCATCAGTTACACCATTAGCTACTATAGTACCATCCGCAAGTCCAGAACAACTCCAAAGACCTTGACCACCTTCTACTTCATATTCTTTTGCCCAAAACAGATTACCTGCCGTGTCAATTTTCATTAGAGATCCGTCAACACCAAATCCACCACCGCCAAAAGCTGTATTTCCTCCTGCAATAATCAGATTACCATCAACAAGCCTGCATATTCTTGCGGCACTGCTCCCTACTCCGCAAACGCCAGAATATGTCCGTTGCCATTTTACATTTCCAAGACTATCCGTTTTAACAACCCATGTCCTGCCACTACTTGAAGCTGGAAAACTTCCAGTAAAACCCGCTAACACAACATCTCCCGTAGAATCTATTACAACTCCTCCTCCAATGAAGTCGGTTCCGCCTCCACCATAAACAACACGGTTTAACTCATTACCAAGCGTATCAACGGTAATGAAAAGGAGATCAGCATCTGCGTTGGTTGTATCGTTATATGTCCAACCAATCAGCATAATCTTGTTTGGACGGGTTTCAACCATACTCAAAACAACATCACTTGTATCTCTTCTCTCATAAACATGAGTTGATAGAGTGTCTCCTTCCTCATTTAACCGAGCGAAATAAAAATCACACGGCCCTAGACTTGGTTCACTTAGATCGCAAAGACTTCCTGCACTTTACAATCTGTCCTGAACTTAAACGAATCATAGCAAATGATTCATATCCAACCTGAACATCAAATACTGAATGTTCGCTCAGCAGGCTTCCGTTAGAATCAATTGCTATTGTATGGCTTTGCCTAATACCATTCTTGAAATTTGTACCCTGCGCCACGAATCCATCTTCTGTGGTTAGCACATTCAGAAACCCACTAGCTCCATTATCGTAATCATAAAACTCAGAGAACCGATTAGACTGAGCCTGCAAGAATGCTGGCAACAAAACGAGGAAAAGAAAGGGAGTAAATCTCACTAGTCGGCTCTTAAAGCATCAAATGCTCTGCCTAAGTTACTTACAATATCAGATGCTAACAATGCTTCTGGTGCTTGGTTCTCGATATACCGCGTAAAAACGCGGCACTCGAACTGACGGGTTAGTGTATGAACTGACTAACAAGCGTGGTCACTTCGAGTGATTTTGAGGGACGAAAAATTGTATCGAGAAGGTGTGTTGGATGGTTCTCGATACAATTCCGATAAAAATCGGAATCACTCGAACTGACAGAGTTGGGCAGGCGGAAGGGTTCTCGATACGATTTGGCTGCGCCAAATCACTCGAACTGACAGAAGTAGCAACTCAATCTAACTGGGGTTAGTTTAGAATAAGCCAGTTATTAGTCCAAATGCCCTATTGAGATTGTCGACAAGATCTGAGGCGACTAGCGTTTCTTCGGTTTCTTCGATAAGAGCAGCATCACCCGCAACTCCATGTAAATACACGCCCATTACAGTTGCCACTTCTGGGGAATAGCCTTGTGCTAATAAACCAAGAATAATCCCAGTGAGTACATCTCCACTGCCTGCGGTTGCCATTCCGCTGTTGCCAGTAGAGTTAAAAAAGACTTGTCCAGAGGGAGTTGTTATACACGTATGTGCTCCTTTCAGCACTACAATCACCTTGTATTTCTCAGAGAAGTCTTGTTGCAATTGCAAGCACTCTATGGAAGTTTCCCAGCTACCAGCTAAGCGCTCAAATTCTTTTGGGTGAGGCGTAAGAATGGTTCCTTTTGGTATAAATGAAAGCCACGTTTTATTCTCGCCTAAAATGTTGAGCCCATCCGCATCAATTACCAAACGAGCATCGGCATCTTGCAGCAATCGCTTTAGCACATTTGCGGTGTCTTTTTCTGTTCCTATTCCTGGGCCAATGCCGATGGCATTAAACGGGCTTAGATTTGGAAGGTCGATGCAGTAATCTTGGTTAGAATCAACCGTGCACATGGCTTCCTTTACTCCTATTTGCATAATGTCTAATCCGCATGCAGGAACGTGGGCCGTAAGCAATCCAGCACCGCTGCGCAAACAGGCCGAGGCCGCCAATTGTGCAGCTCCCATCTTTCCTTTAGAACCAGCCACAAGCAGCGCATGACCGAAGGTGCCTTTGTGTGAGAATTTTGGACGCTTCTTATAAAGTTTTAGTAACCCTTCCAACTGTACATATTCGTACTTCGAATTGGGATTCATCTCCTCATCCATTAAACCAATATCAAGCACCTCTACCGCACCCGCAAAGTTGCCTGTTTCAGGAAAAAGCATGCTCATTTTAGGGCTATGGAAGGTGTTGGTCTGGTCTGCCCAAATAACTAATCCTAGGTCGTTTTTAGAGTTATCATCAGCAAAAAGGCCCGTTGGCATATCTACGCTCACCACATGGTTATCGAGACAATTGATGTGCACAACCACGCTGGCTAAAAGTCCTTCTAAAGGGCGTGACAATCCTGTTCCGAGGATAGCATCTACAATCAAGGCCTTTTCATCAATTGGCGGAAAGTCTTCAATCGTTCGGACATGAATTACCTCAACATTTCCTTCCTCTTCTAATAAGTAGAGGTTATGTGCAAAATCTGGACTTCCTTCTTTGGCGTGTTCAATTATGATGACTTGCACCTCTTCATTGTCTTGGACGTGCATGCGAGCCATCGCTAAACCATCACCTCCATTGTTTCCTTTACCACATACATACACAGTGGATGAGAACCAGAAATCTTCATTCGGAAGCATAGCGTAGCACATAGATGCCGCCCGCTCCATTAAATTGTGAGAAGAAATTGGTTCGTGTTCGATTGTGTATTTATCGAGGGCACGAATTTGTTCTGCTGTAAGGATTTTCATCGCTTGTTGAGATTCTTCATTTCATTCAGGAAAACAACTCTACTTTATTTGCCACTAAACTTCTTGTGAAGTTCTAAGACCTGTGGAATGAGCAATTGTGTTCCGTCATTATTAATGATGTGGTCTGCCAATTTAGCTTTCCGTTCTTGCGTCCATTGGTTTTTCATTCGCTGCAAAACCTCCTCTTTAGAAGAGCCATCACGCTTCATTACCCGCTGCAGTCTTACATCTTCTGGCGCTATCACTAAAACCGAGGTATTTACATCTTGGTAAGCGCCACTTTCGAAAAGAATTGCGGCTTCTTTAAGAACATATGGTACGGTGTCGTTTTCTTCTAACCAACCTTCAAAATCGTTGGCTACCGCTGGATGAACCAAGGAATTTAAGAGCGCCAACTTTTCTGGTGATGTGAATACCAATTTGGCCAAATACGGCCTGTTCAATTGTCCGTTGGTATAACTGTCTTCTCCGAATGATTTGATGATGTCCGCTTTCAAATCCGAGTTGCTAGCCATCAACTCTTTCGCCCGACTATCAGCATAATATATTGGCACATTGAGATGCTCAAATATTTGGCAAACCGTGGTTTTCCCGCTGCCAATTCCGCCTGTTACGCCTACCACTTTCATTGCTGAATAATGAACTCTACCTGAGACGGGTTGACCCGAACGTTCTTCACAAAATCGGGGTGTCGGTCAATATTTACCGTAAGCCTTGTTTGTCCAGCTTGTAAATCGTTAAGCACAACAGACGCCTGAAATTGGTCTGCGGAAACCGAGTCATATGCATCAAGCGGAACCTGAAAAGTGATATCAACTACGGAAGGGAATACCTTCACAGAACCTGGTTTACGGGCAATGATATTAAGAGGAATGGAAACGCTTCCTTC
>CALCGD010000338.1 GCA_937900875.1 uncultured Flavobacteriales bacterium | reverse complement strand
GCATCTTCCAATGGCCCGAGGAACATTTCGTACAAACGAAGCGTGTCGGCACCGTAGCGTTCGATTACATCATCTGGGTTAACGACATTGTACTTCGACTTGGACATTTTCTCTACTTCCCAACCACAGATGTATTTACTGTCTTCCAAGATGAACTCAGCGTTCTTGTATTCTTCACGCGAATTCTTGAATTTCTCAATATCGAGCACTTCATTTTCAACGATGTTCACGTCAACATGAATGGAGGTCACATCATACCCTTCTTTGACACCGTTTGAAACGTATTTCCCAGATTTCTTATCTCGATAGAGGAAGTTTGAGCGTCCCTGAATCATCCCTTGATTCACTAACTTCTTAGCCGGTTCATCAAAAGGCAGATGACCAAGGTCTTTTAGAAATTTGGTCCAAAAGCGCACGTACAGCAAATGACCTGTGGCATGCTCCGCTCCACCTGCGTAGTAGTTCACATTTCCCCAATAAGCAATGGCTTCTTTGCTGCAGAAAGCCTCCTCATTATGTGGATCCATGTAGCGCAGATAGTACCAGCTACTCCCCGCCCATCCAGGCATGGTGCTTAACTCAATTGGATAGCCTTCTCCGTTTGCTACAACTTGCTCCGTTTCAGGATTCCAGTTCCAGTTTTCGGCATTTCCCAGTGGTGGGTCGCCTTCTTCTGTAGGAAGATATTTCTCCACTTCTGGCAATTGCAACGGCAGTTTATTAATCGGGTACGGAACTCCGTCTTTGTAATAAATCGGAATCGGCTCTCCCCAGTATCGCTGGCGTCCAAACACGGCATCGCGCTGGCGGTAATTGATTTTTCCTTCTCCAATTCCTTTCTCTTCCAGCTTCGCTATGGCAGCTTTCACCGCCTTCTTCACCTTCATTCCGTTTAGGAAATCGGAGTTCATTAGCACGCCATCCTTGCTATCGTTGGCTTCGGTTTCAATGTCTCCACCTTCAATAACCTGTACAATCGGAATGTTGAAATGCTTGGCAAAACTCCAATCGCGCTGATCGCCACTCGGTACGGCCATAACCGCGCCTGTTCCGTA
>CALCGD010000337.1 GCA_937900875.1 uncultured Flavobacteriales bacterium | reverse complement strand
CACCTGTATACAATTGATCCGTTTCGGCATACATTTTTTGTATGATCAGACTAGTGATAAAATGCTCCTGAGCGGGGTTGATGGTATTGGCCAACCACATGATGCCAATTTTTTGAAGGAACGGATAAAGCACATGTATACAAGTGTCTTCGAATCCCATGGATTCTGTGCAATCCGCTACAATAGCTTCGAACTTAAGCCGGTCTAGATCAACCATCGCCACAACCAGACGGTCTATTTGAACATGGTAATCTGATTCAGATTCTCCAATTCTTTGAACCTCTGCGGATATATCCTCATCGGTCAATTTTGAAATTTTGGAAATCTTAAGACCACTGCTATTAAGCATGGCAATGTTCAATAGCTTCTTTAGATCAGAGTCGCAGTAAGATCTAATATTCGTATCGCTACGGTCTGGAGTAATGATTCCATACCGCTGCTCCCAAATACGTATAGTATGGGCTTTTATTCCCGACAGGTTTGCAAGATCCTTTATGCTGTATTTACCCATTACGCTTGTTTTGCTAGTAACATGGATTCTCCGAACTTGTTCTGTAACGTTTTGGTACGGTACTCAAATATGGCATTTACCTTTTTGTCTATGACCAAGTGATTCATCAATTTTCCCACAATTCCAAAAGGCGGCTTATAATTAAGAATGTCGGTCATCAGCACTCCGTCTTCAGCCTCTTCAAATATGTGCTGATGATGCCAAAATGAATAAGGCCCGAATCGCTGTTCGTCAACAAAAATTCTGTTTTCATCAACATGCGTTATTTCCGTTACCCAGCCCATTTTTACCATTGGGAAAGGCGAAACGTTATACTGAATAATCATTCCTTGATACATTTTAGAAATGTCCTGAGTGAGTATTTCGAAATTCATATCGTCTGGAGTAATCTCATTAAGATTCTGAGGTTTTGAGAAGAAACTCCAAGCCTCTTCTACCGAAATGGGTAAGAATTGCTGAAATCTTTTACTGTGCAGTTTCATTTTAGTAAATCGTTTAGTGCCTCTTTGATTTCTGGATATTGAAACTCGAAGCCTCTATCAAGTAGCTTTTGAGATGATATTCTAGACCCTTCCGTTACTACAGTTGCCATTTCACCTAAAACCGTTTTCAGCAGAAATTTTGGTACAGGTGGCAAAAACGTTGGTCGGCCAAGCACTTTTCCAATAAGTTTAATTAAGTCTGATTGATTTACGTGTTGACTAGAAACGGCATTGAATGGGCCATTAAAACTCGAATCTTCTATACTCGATAGATACAATTCTGTGAGGTCATCTATATGTATCCATGGCATCCATTGTTTGCCTGTTCCAACAGCGGCTCCAAAGCCTAGTTTGGTTGGTTTCACCAATTTAGGAAGCGCCCCATTTTCTTCCATCAATACAACTCCCGTTCTAACCCGTAATTCTCTATCTGCAACGGGTTTAAAATGCTGAACTGCATCTTCCCGCATTTTACACGTGTTTCCGAGAAAGTCGTTTGCGGGTTTATCGTTTTCAACAAAAATTTTGTCCGAAGTAATGCCTCCGTAGTAGCCGACAGCCGATGAAGAAATGATGGCTTTAACTCGCTGATTTCTTCTAACCAGGGCTTCCGAGAGTAATTGAAGTGGTACTACCCTACTTTCAATGATTTCTTGTTTTCGTTTTGGCGACCATGGTTTATCGGCAATTCCAGCTCCGGCCAAGTGAATAATGTGCGTCACTCCATCCAGGACACCTTCATCCATGGTACCCTTGTTCAAATCCCAAACAAAGCTCTCCACATTAGGAATTTCTTTCCTGCGCCTTCCTATTATTGAAACCTGATGCCCTTTGAAAAGCAACTTTGGAATCAAGTGCTTCCCAATGGAACCTGAACCGCCTGTTATGAGAATTTTTGCCATGACTTGATTATAAAAAAGCGCCCCGTTCCTTTCGGAAAACGGGACGCTCACCTAACGTTACCCCTAACGTAGAACTTGCATTTTAGTTGAAACAACTCCTGAATTCGTTCTAAGATTCACGAAGTAGAAACCTGGCGCCATTTGATTGGCAGGAATTTCTACTCTATGATTTCCTGAAAGCATGTTTCCAAAGCTTTCAACAAATACTTGCTGTCCCATTGTGTTCACTACTTCAAGGTTGATGTTTTCATTCTCAACTAGGTCGAAGAACATGGTAGCATTATCATTCGTTGGATTTGGGTACAATCCTGCGTTGCTAATTGACTCAACCTCATTGATTCCAGTAACGTTTGATAATGGAATCAAATCTCCGCCAGTTCCTAAAGAAACCCAAAGGCCGAACATTGCTCCTCCGCTATTCATGCTTGGATCTAAAAACCCTGAAGCTAAAACAGTGATTGCTGCATCTTCTAACATCAATGATTGAAGAGGCGCGTCAAACGAAGCAACATTTACTGCACCTGTTTCATCCTGAATGGTTAACTGATAGTTGGAAGTTCCTAACTCTAGGTATCCTTGAAACTCGCTGTAAGTAATGTCGTCTACTATAGTAGCCATTACTGCTCCTGACTCAAAAACATCCACTGTCGGTGCGTCAGTTGAACCATGGTAAACCAATACATCTGTTTCGTTCATTCCTTGGTTAGCTGCTTCCTCACGAGCCGCATCATAAATATCTAGGCCAAAAGGCGCATCCATTGAACTTGGTGTATAACCCGTAGCGGATACAATACCATTTGCAACTGCGATATACGTTTTTCCTGAAGTCAAGAATGGAATATCAATTGCTGGAAGTGCTCCAGCTAAACCAGCTCCATCAGGTGCTACTTCAATTGAAAGTGGCATTCCAGCTGGAAGTGTAATGAATCCAGTCGTTGAACGGAAAGCGAAATCTGGAACTGCCTCTGCTCCGTTTACAAACACATCTACAATAGATGCAGCCGCGTCAGCAGAATTATGGATAATCTCAATTCTAGCTTCTGGTGTAGGTAGTTCCAATAACGGACCTGCAGCACCAGTTGATGCAAACAATCCAAAAGCAGCACCATTGCTATTCATAGACGGGTCTAGGAAACCTGAAGCTAATACGGTCAATGCGCCTCCATCAACACCAAGTGTTGCTAAGGGTGCATCAAAAGCGGCAACAGCCCCACCGCTTGCAGCAGCCTGAACTTGAAGTGTATAATCTTCAACACCTAAAGCCAAATAACCTTGGAATTCAGAATACGAAAGGTCATTTACAGCTTCTCCCATTACTAAATTCAACTCATCTACATCCACCATTGGTGCATCAGTAGCTCCGTGATAAACTAGAACATCGTTCGTTCCAGCTCCACCAACAGCAGCTTCACGAGCCTGGTCATATATATCCAATCCGAAAGGAGCCATAGTCGCATTTGGCATGTAACCACTACCCGAAACAATACCATTTGCTATTGCGATGTAAGTCTTACCAGACCCAAGGAATGGAATATCAATTGCTGGAAGTGCTCCAGCTAAACCAGCTCCATCAGGGGCTACTTCAATTGAAAGTGGCATTCCAGCTGGAAGCGTGATGAATCCTGTTGTTGTTCTGTATGCAAAATCTGGAACTGCCTCAACACCATTAACAAATACATCTACTACTGCAGCTGCAGCATCTGATGAATTGTGAATGATTTCAATTCTTGCCTCTGGAGATGGAAGCTCCAATAATGGACCTGCAGCACCAGTTGATGCAAATAAACCAAATGCTGGTCCATTGCTATTCATTGATGGATCTAAGAATCCTGACGCTAATACTGTCAACGCTCCCCCATCAACACCAAGTGTTGCTAACGGTGCATCAAATGCGGCAACAGCCCCACCGCTTGCAGCAGCCTGAACCTGAAGTGTATAGTCTTCAACACCTAGAGCCAAATAACCTTGGAATTCTGAATACGATAGATTGTCTACTGCTTGTCCTGCAACGAGGTTCAATTCATCTACATCAACCATTGGAGCGTCAGTAGCTCCGTGGTATACGAGAACATCATTTGTTCCTGCACCACCAATCGCGGATTCTCTACCGGTAGGAAAAACGGCTAATCCGAAAGCTGGTGCTGGCGAATAACCTGTACCCGAGACAATTCCATTTGCTATGGCAATGTAAGTTTCACCTGCTGTAAGTGTAACAGCTGGTAGGTTGAAGAGGATATCACCGGGGCCGGTACTATTGGCTCCCGCAATTCCAATTGTAAGTGCGGCACCTGCCGGAACATCTACAAATCCTGAAGTGGTACGAAATGCGAAATCGTCAATGAAAGGAGTAGCTCCGCCATTAACGTATACGTCTACAACCGAAGCGGCTGCGTCAGCGGAATTGTGAATTACCTCTAACCTTGCGGTTTGGGCTTGAGCTATGCTTGCGGAAAACGTTCCTGCCAAGAGAGCTGAAAGAAATAGTTTTGATTTTTTCATAATGTTGAATTTTGTCGATTTGAAGGAGAAACATCATTTTATCTATTTTGTTTAATCTTTATTAATATTTCTTAAACATTATTATTTTTAGTGCTGAATTTCAGCCACTTACACATTATACTTTATCGTAATTATTTACGGATATAATGCACCTAGCATGAAAAAACAGAGGAATTCTAACGTAATTAGGAATGGTGCTTTCCTCGGATAATCTGAAAGCGATGAGAACGGGGTTAAAGAATCTCCCAGCCTTCAATCTCACCCTCTACTATCTTGAACATTGGGTGAACTTCTAAGCTCTTCAGAGATGAACACAACTTGTGTCTTTCTGGATCTCTTGTCTCAAGTTTCGAAAAGAGATGTTTGGTTTCGTAGGCCATTTGACCCGTAGTAACATCCAAAAATGAAAGCTGATAATCCCTATCAATTTTGGACTCATCGAATTTGTATCCTCTCGCTTTAGACTCGGTCAATACAGCCGATAGATACTGATTAATAGCCTCAGCTGGATTTTCCATCAATTTAAACCGATTAAGCTGAGGGTGGTTTTTATATCCCTTGGTCTTGCCCTCTAAGACATGTTTAGCTAATAACGTCTCACGCCAGAGCGCTACTAGTCCTTTAGCATCTAAATACTTGGGGTGTAAAGACCATATTCTCATATCTACTTCTTAGGAAACCAGGGAATGAAAGCATTGGTGGTGCGCTTGTACTCATCATATTTTGAGTTTCCATTATACTTGCGTTCGAGCATAACAACACCGCTAACTTTTAAGAGAAAGAAGGTAATTACCGCCGGCCCAATGAAGGATAGCCACCACAATTCAAGAGTAAAGGAGAATACACCAAATCCCCACCAGAGTAGTGCCTCACCAAAATAATTGGGGTGGCGCGTAATTTTCCAAAGTCCTTTATTCATGAGCTTTCCATTATTCGATTCATCAGATTTAAACCTCATCATCTGAGCATCACCTACGGATTCAAAATAGAAGCCAATAATCCATAGGAAAACCCCAAAGTAATGAGCTAGTCCAAAGTCTGGGGTTGTGTTAGCGAATAGAGCATATAACGGAGAGAGAACGACCCACATTATTGCACCTTGAAGCATAAAGACCTGCAAGTATGCTCTCCAAACCACGTTTTTGCCCCAGTCTTTTCGCCAAGCTGCGTATCTGTAATCTTCTCCGGTTCGTCGGTTGCGTTTGTAGATATATCCAGCCAATCGCAATGCCCATAATAATATCATGAACAGAAAAATCAAGTGTACTGGAGACTGAAACCCAGTATTAATAACCAGACCAACTGTAACTGCAAGAAACCCAATGCCCCACCCGATATCAACGATGGAATTGTCTTTTTTTATTTGGGCGATAATGAACATTACATTCATAAATACGAATATGATTTTGGCGCTTAGCATGAGAAGTTCTGTGTTCATCTTTCAAATTTAGTGGCCAACTAAAGATGGCTGTGTTTCTAACGCCTGACTCAATCTGTTGTAAACCAGTTCCACATCATCTACCCAAAGGGTTGCGCTAGCATTTCCTTTCCCAGCCTCAAAACTGGAGGAAAACGTGGCTAATAGAAAAACAGACTTTCCATCAAACTTATCCTGATAATTGAAAGGAATTGAAATTCTTTTCCATTCTGAATTGGTTTGGAAGGTCATTCTTGCTTCACCGCCTGGGGTCTTTGGCTTTGCAAATTTGACCGGATCGGTCATTATATAATCTCCATGAATTAGGAAAGACACTAATGCCGAGTCTGATTTATCCGTTATCGAATACTTCGCCCAAAACACAAGACTATCTGGTTTATCCGTAAATCGGAGATTAAACTCCTTACTTCCTATTACACTTCTATTATAACCCTGACTAGGCCGAACAGAAGGAGCAGTAACTTGTCCCGTTGTTACGGTTCCGTTTACAATTATTCCGCCAATGGCACTAGTCGATTCTATTCTGATGCAGTTTCCTCTACTTGGTAAACCACGCTTCTCTTTAAATACCCGTTGAGAAGCTCCTAGCGAACAGAAGGTGCACATATCAGCTGTCATCAAACCGTTCCATCCAATCGGCTCTATCTGTTCACCAGACCTCTCCCAAAATTCAAAGCCTCCATTAGGAACCTGTTGTTGAGCCAATGTTGCGAAACAGTTGGTTATCAGCAATAATATGAGAATGATGCGAGTCATGACCATAGTCTAACCAGCCGTTAGCTGTTGGCTTTTGCAATCCGACTCCCTCCTAGTATGCTCGGTAGTTTGATAAACGGCAAGAACTTAGGAACTCGTTTTTGATATGCTTTGTAGGCGGGGTACTTTTCAGCAGTAATGCCCTCACTAAAGTTGGCGCTACCTTGAAAGAGTAGAATCAGCAATATTGCTCCGCAAATGGTCCAATTGAACCAGCTTCCAGTTGCAATCACGCTAAAAGCGTAAAAGACTACCCAGATGCTTTGTTCTGCAAAATAGTTTGGATGACGACTCAATTTCCAAAGTCCCTCAGCTAAAAATCCTCTGGCGTATTTTTCGTTAAGTGGAAGACCTTCATTTCTGAGTCGGTGCTTTTCATTTTGAAAAACCCACTGTTGCTGATCAGCCACGGTTTCGTAAATCACTAGACCTACGAAAAGAAGCGCAACAGCAATATCTGCCATTCCCAATGCAGTCGTATCGGAACCAATAACTGCAATCATTGGTAACGTAATCAGCATTAACAACCCATGCTGGTAAAGGCTGATGAAGAAGAAATTGAATAGTGTCCAAATTGTCTTGTTCTTAAGTAAAGGGTTCTTTCTCAATACCTCCCATCGATAATCCTCTTCTCCCTCCCAAAATCTCAGGGAATATCCACCCCGTCTGTGAAAGTTGTATGTAAGTCTAATGCCCCAGATAGTAGCAACGCCCGCCATTAACATGGCTCGTGGTTGCCAATCGGCCATGTAGGCCATTATCCATATGTAAACAAGCGGAATGATACTCCATAGCTTGTCTACCTGGCTATAGTTTTTGGAGACCTCGCTAATTCCAAAACTGAGCAAGGCTGTGCCAACATAGGTGAGAGCCACAACTTTCAGAATATGGAGTTGTGAGTCTGTAATGGAATTATCTAGAAGGAGTGCTCCAAATGGAATAATAATGATTGCAGCTAATAGGGTAAGAATTGTCTTTTTCATGGTTTATCGTTTTGCAGGAAACCACGATAGCTCTATTTTGTTTAATCTTTTTTACTTTTTCTTAAACATTTTATTGATTCGTGCTGTTATCTCTACCTAAACCAATAAAAACAAGTCATGAATTTTTTAAAAATCACTTCTATTTTCCTACTCTCGTTCCTATTCTTTTCAACGTTTGATGCGTTTAGCAAAAAGAAAGAAGTGGTAGTATATGATGCCATAATCGTCCCGGGGTATCCTTTTAATCCTGACGGAAAAATGAATGTCATCTACAAGATGAGATTGCATTGGGCTTACGAACTTTATTCAAAGGGCATTACAAAAAACATTATTACTTCAGGAGGCGCGGTTCATTCGCCATATGTAGAATCTCAAATATTCGCTCTGTACCTGGAAGAAATGGGTGTTGATCCTGACCACCTGATTATCGAAAATCAAGCGGAGCATAGCTTGGAAAACGTTTTCTATTCGTTGGAATTAGCAAAGGAAAGAGGCTTTGAAAAAGTGGCCATTGCCACCGACCTGTTTCAATCTGGAATGATTCAATTACTAGGCAAAAAACACAAACTCAAAGTAGACTACCTGCCCGCCAATATCGGTTTTGTCATCTCAAAAAGGTGGAAGTCGTTTAATGGAACGATAGACTACTGTTTGGCATATGTTGACGAATTCACTCCGCTTAAAAACCGCGAGTCGAAAGAAGAACGACTAAGGGGAACGAGAGGTTACACGTGGGTTGAAGAGAATTCACTGACTTTAAATCGATAACCGCTCAGCAGTAAGGAGCTAAAAAACAAAATCATGAGAATAGCATTAATAATTATAGCTGTGGTGCTCATAGCAATTACTGTGGCACAAGCATACATAACAAAGGATTTGGCCAAAACAGAACTACAACCTTATGAGGTTATTTGGAGCAATGGAGAGCTTGAAGCGCGCTTCTATCCGAAAGCCATAATGGCTACAGTAACAGACTCCGATGCTTCTTATCGAGGAAGTTCCAACCAGAACTTTAGGGTTTTAGCGGGATACATTTTCGGTGGAAACGAAGAAGAACAGTCTATTTCTATGACCTCTCCAGTACATATGTCGGTTGACGAATCGGGTTCGCAGATGAGTTTCGTTATGCCTGGTGACATGTCAATCGAGTCTTTGCCAAAACCCAATGACAGCGGAGTGAAATTCAGCGAAAGCGAAGAGAAATACGTTGTCGCAATTCAGTTTGGTGGTTGGGCAGATGACCAGAAAATCGCGAAAATCGCGCAGCTATTAGTTGATTCACTGAAAGCTAAGGGATTAGAAATAAGCTCTGAACCGTGGTTCTTGGGGTACAATCCTCCATTTCAAATGATTAACAGAAGAAACGAGGTTGCGGTTCAGATAAGCAAAGGTCAATTAGAGCTTTTGAACTCACTTTGAAAAAAGCACACCCTATTTCATAACCAAATGGAAATTTCTAGAGAAGCGGTCCGACTAGCAGTCATCATCACCGGCATATTGGTGCTTGTTTCATATGTATTTGGTATTTCACGAATTGATAGTCCAAACCAACTTTGGGGAGGTATTCCTGAATCGTGGCGCACCATCAACACAACAACCATGTTCTTAGCTGCAGCTGGTTTTTTGATGGCTTGGTGGTTCTTGCTCTATAAGTGGGATGCAGCAGCAGTTGAAAACATTCAATGGCCATGGGCAGATGGAGAAGGTGGGGGTCATGCCAGGTTAATGCTAGCCTTTATGCTCATTACGATTCCATCCATGTTCTGGTTGGAGACTACTATCCTTCACATAAAACTCGATACTAACTGGACTCAATGGTTAGTTATTGGGACACTCTGGTTGGCATGTTTGGGGAATATACTCATGGGTCTTTTGTCATGGAGTGCTTATCAGCAAGGAATCGGCCCTTACGCTTTTGTGCCGTTGCTAGGGGCCATCATGTTGTCCCTTCAGGTAATCATAAACGATGGTATACTTTGGAATTTGAAATACCCGTGGTAGAACTACCGTGAGCTAGCAAAACAGGTTACTAGCAATAAAAAAGGCAGGTCTAGGACCCGCCTTTTTTATTGGCTTTAAGCACAAACGGTTCGACATTCCGCTTGGCTCTGAGCACGAGTGGAGCCAACCGGAGTCGAACCAACTACAGTATTAAACCAATTATTAAAGCTTCAAATTCCATGAAAAGGTTCGACATCTCGCCTGTTGGCTCTACGAAAAAAGCCTCCCAAATTGGGAGGCTTTTTTTATGCAGTCAAATTTGTCTTTAATCGAAGTACAAATCAATCAATTCATGAAGCTTCTCTTGAGAGTAAGGTGCGGCATTCTTCATAAACAAATCAATCATTTTCTGAACCTCCTCTGGAGTTAACTCTCCATCTTTATCGAAATCAGCTTCCCTGTACTTTCTAGCCAACAATCTTCTCGACTCAGGCTTGTACTCTCCTCCTTCTGTTTTTAGGATTGTAAGTACTCCATTCACAAACGCCACTTTGGTTCCACCAAAATCAATTGGCTCCACATTTTTGGTGAAGTCGGTGAAATAGGCGTTCATCTCGTTAAAGGTTTCGGTACTCATTTTTGGGTCACCCTTAAGAATATCCTCTAGCGTCATCTGGATTTCTAAGGCTGATATAAGTTGGTCATCGTTCGCATCCGCAGCCTTGTATTTTGGCTTAGATGGCGCATAATTAATCCGAGGCTGGTTCTTTAAAGTAGATGTTGACCTAATTTCCTCAATGGCTTTTTGCAACGGTTCTCCAGTCAAGGCTTCGCTTTCTTGCGTTAAAGGCACAGATTTCTCCTCCTTAGCAATAACGTTCTCAGAAATAGTTTCGATTGGTGTTTTAACAACTTTTTCAGGCTCCGCAGTCGTGTTTATTTCAGCAACTTGTTCTTTTTCAACAACTTCTTCCTGACTTCCACCAAATTGGTTTATCGTTGTTCTCTCCGTAACAGCACCAGGCCTCCTCTCAGTTTCTTGCTCTATTGTTGTGCTTGCTTCATTAGATTCGAATTCTCGCGACTCTCCGTTTTCAACAACTTCGCTAACTGCTACATTTTCCACTACTTCCGAAGAGTCATCAGATATAAGAACTGTTTCAGTCTGCCTTGTAGCTGAAAGGCTCACTTTCTCATTTATGTTCGTCTGTGTCGCAGCTAATTTTTCGTTCTCTGCCATAAATTCTTCAAGTCCCTCCACCTTTCCGTTTAAGTCTGGTGTTGGATGTTGCTCGAGACGCCCATACACCTCATCACTTGAAGCTTGCACAATCGGATCCCAGATAAAAGCAGATATCGCTTGGATGTAATGCTTAACCAACGCGTCTTCCGGTACATTATCAAATAAGTACCGTTCGAATCGAGAAACGATAAAATCTAATTGTGGCAATTGATAAGCATTACTTGTTTTTATAGCTTTTATTGAGTTTCCTATGCCATAAGAATTTAACGTTCTAAGCGCAGCTGGAGCATCAATACTTGCCAGTTTGTCTGCTGCCTCAATAGAAGCATTTTCTGGCACGGCATAAGCAGAATTAATTCCCTCTGAGGCTAGCTCTATCCGTTTAGCTTCTACTGTTTCATACTTTTCGTAAATCCCAAGGCGGTAAACAATAATAGAATCGTTGATGACCTCTTTTCTAAGTTCAGGAATGCGTAATACTTTAGGATTAGCCTTTTGCTCATCCTTTTTATTAATTACATCAACATTAACCGTGTATCCTAGGTCTTTCTTAAATCTTGGGTTTTCATATTTCTTATCCCAAGAAATGCCGTAAACAACTGGAGACTCTATCCATTTTTCCGCCACCACCGTATAATTCAATTGTACTCCAAGCTGATCCACCAACTGGTCCATTGCCGAATTAGGTTCTTTATCTCTATAGTTAGGAATACCGTCTTTATCATCATCCAACGGACAACCTTTATTATCAACCTTTACCCCTTTTGGAGTACCAGCGCATAAATCGCTGAGGTCATAAATTCCGTCTTCATCAGAGTCTTCGTTCTCAATTTTTTCAAAATCAATAAAATATTTGAACTTGGAATCGGGTTTATTTACCTTGGAACCAAACCCCATAGGATGCACCATCAATGAAAGCGTTGTAAAAAAGAAACCATCTTTACTTTCTGCGAGAGTTCCGTTTTCTTCGCCATCTACTGCATCTGAGAATGAATGAAAATATCTACTCATAAAACGCACAGAAAACGCTCTACTTAAATGCAAATCAAAACCAATTCCACCGCTTACTGCTCCAGAATGAATTGTTCTTTTAGCTAAGAATGTTTCATAAGTATAATCTCTTGGCATATTTTCTGCATCTCTGGCATTAGGTGCATCTTCGGCAATGTCTCTTATTTTTCCGTCCGACCAGTAGTTGTATGCAACATTCCCATTACCAATTAAGTCAGTACCAATATTGAAATAATGACTGTAATAGACTCCACCGATTAGAAACGGATTTACAACTGGAAGTTTGCTTTTGTACAGCCCAGCAAAATTATATTCAGCACTAATACCGGTTTGAACCATTTGGCTTTCGAAATTCTTGTGGTCTAAAAAAGTGTTTTGGTTACCGCTCAACTTTCCGTAAATCGTGTTCATGCCAATCGTAAATGATTTGGACAGTCCAATACCAAAACTGAAGTCAAAGGCGCTTCTATTGCCAAGCAAATGAACATTGGCTTTCTTCGATGCATCTTGCACATCTCCCATAAACCTAGCTGCCCCTCCACCAATACTGATTGTGATATCAATTGGCTTTTTAATCTCAGAAGAATCGCTAACTGATTCTTGACCATTAACCAACTCACAAGACAAAAGCAACACAACAGCGCAGCTTAAGAATTTCCAAATATGCTTCATTTCCAACTCTAGCTTTTAAGGTTTTCAAACCTACCTATACATCGATTAACACCTGACGATTATCGATAAATTCTGTAAATGTATAGATGAAGACGTAAATTCGCATGTAATCAGGAACGAAATCAATGAGTAGTATCAACATTGTAAACGTTTTACGAACTAGGAATCGTAAAACAATGGGTTGTAAGTTTTTCCTTATAGCCATTTTAGCTGTTTTAGGAAACTTCTATGTTTCGCAAGCACAAATAGCGGTAGATCAGGCAAGCACCTCTGCCGAGGTAGAAGCCTTGGTAGAAAATGTACTTCTAGGGTCTTGTGTCACTGTTTCTAATGTAAGCTACACAGGTCCCGCTTCGGCTTCTGGAACATTTGATGCTTCTGGAACGAGTTTCACTATGCAAAATGGCATTTTGCTTACCACAGGGTCAGCTAATGTTGCTATTGGGCCTGACAACGACAATGATGCCGGAGTAAATCAAGGAACCGTTGGCGATGCTGATTTAACGGCACTTGCATCGGAATCAACATTCGATGGCGTGATTTTAGAATTCGATTTTGTGCCGCAAGACGATTCTCTGTCTTTCAGATATGTTTTTGCTTCAGAAGAGTATCCAGAATGGGTGAATTCTGAGTTTAACGATGTTTTTGGTTTCTTTATTTCAGGACCAGGAATTAGTGGCCCTTACACAGGTGGGGCAGCAAACATTGCTTTGATTCCAGGGACCACCACCCCCGTTGCTATCAATAATGTAAACAACGGATATAGCGCAACTGAACCTGCCTCGGGTCCGTGCGAAAATTGCGCCTACTACATAGATAATGCAAGTGGCGGAGATCTTCAATACGATGGTTACACGACCGTTCTCACGGCAAAGGCGGTTGTAACTCCTTGCGAAACCTACCACATAAGATTAGCAATCGCTGATGCTGGTGACCATGTTTATGATTCAGGTGTTTTCCTTGAAGCTGGGAGTTTTACCTCAGGAGGAGGAATTACTGTCGATTTTAGTGACCTTCAAATTGAAGAAGGTTGTTCTGATGAATACATCATATTTAGAAGGGTTGACCTTTCTGACAATTCGGTTGCATTGGCCGCTACTTACAGCATTAGTGGAACTGCTACTTCTGGAGTGGATTATAGCTCATTTCCAACCACCGTTACAATTCCTTCAGGAGAAGATTCGGTAATCATTTATATTGATGTGCCTCTAGATTTCACAATAGAAGGAATAGAAACGATTGTGGTTACTATGGACCAACCTCCGTGTGATTGTTTGGCTCCGGGTCATGCGACAATCAACGTAATTGACAATGACATTCCACTCGCATTAACCACAAACGGGGAAACAACAATTTGTCTTGGTCAATCTACCTCGCTTACAGCGAATACAACTGGCAGTCTAACTCCTTATTCTGGCTCTTGGAATAATGGAGCTCCCGCTGGTGATAACGTAAGTGTATCTCCAACAACAACCACAACTTATACTTACACTGTAACTGATGCTTGTGGCTCTCAAACTCAAACTTCAAACGAAACGGTTACTGTTATACGACCAGATTTCGTTACAAATGATTTGAGCCAATGTTTTGAAGACAATTCATTCACGTTCTCAAACACGGGAGCAACTGGCGGAACAGTTTCTCATTATTGGACATTCGGTGACGGAAACTCATCTACCCAAGAAAACCCAACACACATTTATGGTTCTAACGGCATCTATACCGTTACGCACAACGTAATTTTTACTGCAACTGCGTGTACAACCAATGCATCAGCTTCAGTTACCATTTGGGAAAATCCTGAAGTTAGCGCAACAATTACTCAAGAAATCAGCTGCTTTAATGCTGCTGATGCAGTTATCACCGCATCAAGCTCAAACGGAACTAGCCCGTACTCGTATTTGTGGACTCCAGGCGGGCAATCATCTGCAGCTATTTCCAGTCAAGGTCCAAATACGTACTCGGTAACAATAACTGATGCAAATGGATGTCTAGCCTCTGGTTCTACAATTGTTTCTGAACCAACTTTACTAACCGCATCTTCTTCTAACAGCCCTACCTCATGTAATTCAATATGCGATGGCTCGGTTCAAGGAACTGCATCAGGTGGCACACCACCCTATTCTTATTCTTGGTCGGGTGGATTAGGAGCTGGACAAAACCATAGCGGTACCGCCTGTGAAGGTACTTACACGCTGACCGTTACGGATGCTAACGGTTGTACTTCTACAAGTACAACAACGGTTTCTGAGCCTACTTTATTAACTGCTTCATCTTCTAATTCTTCGGCATCGTGTAATGCAGTTTGTGATGGTGATGTTTCTTCTAGTGCATCTGGAGGAACTCCACCTTATTCTTACTCTTGGTCAGGTGGGCTAGGTGCTGGACAAAACCATAATGGAAGTGTCTGTGCAGGTTCATATACTGTCACCGTAACTGATGCAAATGGATGTACCACAACAAGCACAACCACAGTATCGGAACCAACTTTACTTACAGCTTCATCTACCAACTCTGCTGCATCCTGCAACTCGGTTTGTGATGGTTCGGTTGGAGGAGGCGCGAATGGCGGGACTCCGCCTTATTCCTATTCTTGGTCAGGCGGACTGGGTGTAGGACAAAACCATAATGGAAATGTTTGCGCTGGTTCTTATACCCTAACAGTTACAGATGCAAATGGATGTACTGCCACAAGCACAACTACTGTGATAGAACCAATCTTAATTACTGCTTCAACCTCTAATTCTCCTACATCTTGTAATGCAATTTGCGATGGTTCGGTTGAAGGAACCGCAACTGGAGGAACTGCTCCAT
>CALCGD010000336.1 GCA_937900875.1 uncultured Flavobacteriales bacterium | reverse complement strand
TTGCAACTCACAACAAAACACCTATATTTGCAGCCGATTTGAGGATTATTAGATAGAGGGGACCAGCAGGTCCCTTTTTTAATGATGATAACAGAAGCAACTATTCGGGCATTAGTAGAAGAGAAACTGGAAGGAACAGACATCTTTATTGTGGCTGCCAAAGTTTCGTCTACAAACAGCATCCGAGTTTTTATAGATGCCGTAGAAGGATTAAATGTGAAAGATTGCGTAAGCGTAAGCCGACACATAGAAGGAAATTTAGATAGAGAAATAGAGGACTACGAACTGCAAGTTTCGTCTCCGGGTTTAACGGAGCCTTTCAGCCATCCACTACAGTACAAGAAGAATGTGGGGAGAGATATAAAGGTTACTACGCTAGAAGGGGAAACTTGGAAAGGCAAATTGGTAGCGTTTGATGGAGAAGCTATTACGGTAGCACCCGAAAAAAAGAAGAAAAAAGAAACGGTGGATTCAGTATTAATTCCGCTAGAAACAATAAAAGAAGCTAAGACAGTAATATCGTTCAAATAAGAAGCAATGGACAGTTTAAATCTCATAGAGTCGTTTTCAGAATTTAAAGAATTCAAAAACATTGATAGAGTAACCATGATGAGTATCCTAGAGGATACTTTTCGCTCGTTACTCATAAAGCAATATGGCACAGACGAACATATTGATGTAATTATCAATGTGGATAAGGGTGATCTCGAAATTTGGAGAAACCGAACCATTGTTGCCGATGAAGAATTGGAAGACGATGTATTGGAGATTCCACTTTCTGAAGCCTTGAAGATTGAGGCCGACTTTGAGATTGGTGAAGAAGTCTCTGATCAAATAAAACTGGAGCATTTTGGTAGAAGAGCTGTTTTGGCTATTCGCCAAAACCTAGCTTCTAGAATTATGGATCTTGAGAAAGACAATGTTTTTAGAAAGTATAAAGACAGAGAAGGAGAGCTTATTACAGGAGAGGTTTACCAAATCTGGAAACGCGAGATTCTCATCTTGGATGATGAAGGAAACGAACTAATCCTTCCTAAAACAGAGCAAATTCCGAGCGATTACTTTAAGAAAGGAGATACCGTAAGAGCCATTATTAAAGAAGTGGAAATGAGAAACAACAACCCAGTTGTTATCATGTCTCGTACCGATGGCCGATTCCTAGAGCGTTTATTCGAAAACGAAGTGCCAGAAGTATTTGACGGACTTATTACCATCAAGAAAATTGTACGTGTACCAGGCGAAAGAGCCAAAGTAGCGGTAGAGTCTTATGACGATAGAATTGACCCAGTTGGAGCTTGTGTAGGTATGAAAGGGTCTCGTATTCACGGAATTGTACGTGAGTTGAGAAACGAAAATATTGACGTTATTAACTACACCACCAACTCACAGCTATTTATTCAGCGTGCGCTTAGCCCAGCTAAGATTGTACGTATGGAATTGAATGATGAAACAGGAAAGGCAGATGTTTTCTTAAAGCCAGACCAAGTTTCATTGGCAATTGGTAAGGGCGGTTTCAATATCAGATTGGCTGGTCAGCTTACTGGGTATGAAATTGATGTTTACAGAGATTCTGATGTTGATGTGGAAGACGTTGACCTAGAAGAATTTGCAGATGAAATTGAAAGCTGGGTTCTTGATGAGTTAAAAGCAATTGGTTGCGATACAGCCAAAAGCGTTTTGGAACTTGGAAAAGCAGAGTTGGTTAAGAGAACCGACCTTGAAGAAGAAACCGTTGATGATATCATCAAGGTATTGAAAGAAGAATTTACAGATTGATAATGGTTGTCAATCTAGACTTGAATAAAATATAAGTAACCACCATACATGTCAGAAGGAACACTGAGAAGATTGGGTACCGTTGCCCGGGACCTGAATGTAGGTAAAGCAACAATTGTTGATTTCCTGAAGGGTAATGGCTATGCAGATGTCAACCCCAACTCTAAGTTGGACGACAAGATGTACGGTATCCTATTGGGAGAATTTGCTGCCGACAAAAAGCTCAAGATGGAAGCCGAGGCAAAAGCCGAAGTGCTTCAAAAGCGCAAGGATGAGCGAATGGCAGCATCTGGAGAACCAGAACCAGCACCAAAGCCAGTTGCAGCTCCAGTTGCAGCTCCAGTGGCAGAAACGCCAGTAGTAGAAGCGCCAGTAGTAGAAGCTCCAAAAGCAGAAGTTCCAGCAGAAGTGCCTCCAGCGGTGGAAGCCAAGCCTGAGGAAGTTAAGCCAGCAGAGCCTGTAGCACCTGCTCCTAAAGAGGTAATTAAGGCGGAAACCAATAAGGTTACTGGCCCTAAAGTAATGGGCACTATTAATTTAGATGACCTTACACCAGCGGCTAGAAAAAAGAAACTAGCAGAAGAAAAAGCTAAGCAGGCAAAAGAAGCAGAAGAGGCAGCTGCTAAAGCCAAGGTTGAAAAAGAAGCTGCAGATAAGGCAGCCGCGGCAGCAACCAAAAAAGCAGAGGCTGATTTGGTAGAAGACTCGGTCATCAAGGTTAACGTTGAGAAACTTGCAGGTACAAAAGTTCTCGGCAAAATGGAACTTCCAGTAGAGAAACCGCGGGAGAAAAAGCCTGTTGCCACTTCAAACGATTCTGCAGATAAGAAGAGAAAGAGAAAACGTGTAAGACGTCCTGCCGAAGGTGGAGCGCCAACCACAGGCGGAGGTACAAATCAACGTGGTGGTGGAGGTGCATCTGGAGGCGCACGAGCTAAAAAGCCTGTTCTTACAGATGAAGAAATTCAAAAGCAGATTAAGGAAACACTTGCACGCCTAAGTGGTGGAAACACCAAGTCGAAGGGTGCTAAGTACAGAAGAGAGAAACGACAAGCTTATGCTGAAAGGCAAGAGCAGGAGGAAGAGAAACAAGAATTAGAAAAGAAAATTCTAAAGGTTACCGAGTTTGTTACCGCAAACGAATTAGCCATTATGATGGATGTACCGGTAAACGAGATTATCGGTGCATGTATGAGTCTTGGCCTGTTCGTTTCCATCAACCAGAGATTGGATGCTGAAACACTTTCTATTGTTGCCGAAGAATTTGGGCACGAAGTAGAATTTGTGAGCGCAGAAGTTCAAGATTCTGTGTTTGAAGAAGAGGACGATGCCGAAAGAATGGTTGAGCGTCCGCCTATTGTTACCATCATGGGTCACGTTGACCACGGTAAAACATCCTTACTCGATTACATCCGAGATGCAAACGTAATTGCTGGCGAAGCCGGAGGTATTACACAGCACATTGGAGCCTACGGTGTTGAGTTTGGAGATGGAAAACGTATCGCATTCTTGGATACTCCTGGTCACGAGGCGTTTACCGCCATGCGTGCACGTGGAGCGCAGGTTACCGATGTTGTAATTATTGTAATTGCTGCAGATGATGCGGTAATGCCACAAACCAAAGAGGCAATCAACCACGCTCAAGCAGCAGGTGTTCCAATGATCTTTGCAATCAATAAGATTGATAAAGACGGAGCAAATCCAGAAAAGATTAAAGAACAATTGGCTACCATGAACATTCTGGTAGAAGATTGGGGTGGAAAATTCCAGTGTGAAGAAATTTCTGCAAAATCTGGATTGAACGTTGAAAAACTATTGGACAAGGTTCTTTTAGAAGCTGAATTGTTAGAGCTGAAAGCCGATCCCGCCAAGCGAGCTGTTGGAACGATTATCGAAAGCCAATTAGATAAGGGTAGAGGATATGTTTCTACTATGCTTGTACAAGGTGGTACACTTAGAGTAGGAGACATTATTCTTGCCGGTGGTCATAGTGGTAGAGTAAAAGCCCTTTATAATGAAAGAGGTTTGCCAATGGATCAGGCAGGACCATCTATGCCAGCTCAAGTACTTGGTTTGGATGGCGCACCATCTTCTGGAGACACGTTTAACGTGATGGAAGATGATAAAGAAGCCCGTTCTGTTGCTACAAGAAGACTTCAATTACAGCGTGAGCAGGGACTAAGAACTCAGAAGCACATTACCCTTGATGAGATTGGAAGACGTATTGCCATCGGAGATTTCCAAGAACTGAACCTGATTGTGAAAGGTGATGTGGATGGATCTATCGAAGCACTTTCAGATTCGTTATTGAAACTTTCTACCGAGAAAATAGCCATCAACATCATTATGAAAGGTGTGGGGCAAATTTCTGAATCAGATGTACTCCTTGCTTCGGCATCAGATGCGATTGTTATCGGATTCCAGGTAAGACCTTCTGTTAACGCTCGAAAAGTAGCCGAGCAAGAACAAATTCAGATTAAGCTTTACAGCATTATTTATGATGCTATTGAAGAAGTGAAGTCTGCAATGGAAGGCATGCTTGCACCAGAATTTGAGGAGAAGATTATGGGTAATATCGAGGTAAGAGAAACTTTCAAGATTACCAGAGTTGGAACCATTGCTGGTTGTATGGTACTTGATGGAAAGGTTGGCCGAAACACCAAAGTACGTGTCATTAGAGACGGTATTGTGGTTTACACGGGCGAGCTGGCTTCTCTTAAGCGATTTAAAGAAGACGTTAAAGAAGTTGCGAAAGGTTTTGAGTGTGGTCTTAACATCGATAAGTACAACGACATTAAAGTTGGCGACATCATCGAAGGTTATGAAATCATAGAAGTTAAAGCCAAGCTGTAATTATAGAATCATTTAGTTGACCACTGAAGAATTGACAAAAGCCTCAACAGGCGTCACATTCATGGGAAAAATCAAAGTTTATTCGGAGTTCTTAAAGCTTCGTTTGGCCTCATTGGTTGTGTTGTCGTCCATCATCTGTTATGGATTAGCAGCAACTGAATTCAGCTTATATACCATGGCTGCCCTTATTGTTGGTGGCACACTTCTCACCGGTGCTTCTAACGGCTTCAATGAAATCATCGAAAAAGATCTTGATGCTTTAATGGACCGAACCAAGTCACGACCACTACCAACTTCTAAAATGACATTTGTAGAAGCGTGGATTGTGGCTTCGATATTTGGTGTAATCGGCATTGGAACATTAGGGTATTTCATAAATCCAATGTGTGGCATTTTGGGTGCAATAGCGCTAATTCTGTATACCCTAGTTTACACACCGTTAAAGTTGAAAACGCCATTTGCCGTTTTTGTTGGCGCTTTTCCAGGCTCCATTCCTCCGATGCTAGGCGTGGTGGCAGCAAGCCAAGGGTTTGGAGAAATAACACTTTTGGCTTGGCTCATGTTTGCCGTTCAGTTTATTTGGCAATTCCCGCATTTTTGGGCTATCGCGTGGCGGTTAAATGATGATTACCTAAAAGCAGGTTTTAAAATGCTGCCTTCTCTTGGTGGAAAAAACAGAGCAAGTGCCTTTCAAATAGTGGTTTACACTATCGGACTGATACCCGTCAGTCTATTGCCCATGTTTTTTGGATATACTGGCGTTTTTTCTGCCATAATCGCAATAGTTGCAGGACTGATTTTTACCAAGCAAGCAATAAGACTCTATCAATCTCTTGATTCGGAAGATGCCAAAAAGTTGATGTTTGGTTCATTCATATACCTACCTGTAGTTCAACTCGCTTATCTCATTGATACTCTCATACCATGGAATCAAATTCTGCAATAGAATTTAGCAGCAACAGAGCAAAGAAGATGCTTGTTTGGATTGGGGTTGCCAGTATTGGCATGTTCTTTCTGGCATTTACCAGTGCTTACATCGTATTGCAGGCAGATCATTTTTGGGTGCAAAATCACCTACCCCAAATGTTCAGCATTAGTACGGTTCTTTTGCTCCTAAGTAGCGTTACCATGTATTTGGCTAAAGCAAGTATATCAAAGGGCAATGTGGCAGGTTTAAAACTGTGGTTAGTAATCACTTTCGCGTTAGGTTTGGGTTTTACTGCAACCCAATACCTTGGCTGGAACCAGCTGAAGTCAGAAGGCAAATTCTTTGTTGGAGATTTGGGCAATGTAAAAGGGGAGTATGGAGTAGATTACACAATACTTATGAAAGGCGACCCCGTGCTTTATGACAATGGAAACTACTATAAGCCAGGAGACATCGCTTTTTCGGAACCAATAAATGAAAGGATAAATCAGACTTTCAACATTAGCGGTGCTTTCCTTTACCTATTTTCTGGATTGCATATTCTTCACCTTTTAGGTGGGTTGATATGGCTCATTGTTCTTTTGGCTAAAGCTTTTTCTGGCGGAATTACTGCTCAAAAATTGCTTCCATTAGAGTTAGGATCTATCTATTGGCATTTTCTTGATATTCTCTGGGTATATCTGTTCTTGTTTTTACTATTAATTCGTTAAAATTGCATCGACTTAAAAATCAGGTCTTTATAATCATTCTAAATAATGTCAGGACACGTTAGTCAAACAGCAGCCTCTACTCATAGTGATCACACTGCAGATCCATGGGGCGGAGGAACATCACCATACAAAATTAGCTACGGCAAAATGATGATGTGGTTCTTCCTTGTATCGGATGCATTCACATTTTCAGGACTTCTTACCGCCTACGGTTTTATGCGTCATAAGTATGAAGATATATGGCCAACTGCGGGCGATGTATTTACACACTTCCCAATGTACGATGGTCACATAGAGTTGGCTTACGTTGCGTTTATGACGTTTGTGCTTATTGCATCTTCGGTAACAATGGTATTGGCTGTAGAGGCTGGTCATCGAATGAAAAAGAAAAGCGTTCAGTTTTGGATGGTGCTCACTATCGTTGGTGGTGCAATTTTCGTTGGTTCTCAGGCGTGGGAGTGGTATCACTTTATACACGGAACCGAGCACGGAGCTTATCTTTTAGAAGATGGAGTGACAGTTATGAGGCACAAGATTGACCCCCACACACATGTTCTTGAAAAAGATGTTTTTCTGGTTCCTGTAAATAGAGAAGGTTCATTAACCGAGTTTAGTGGATTTAGAGAGGTAAGTGGCAATGAAGCCGCTGTTATGAAATCTAAAGCCACTCATATAAAAGGAGCAACTTTGAAGCACAATGAGTACGGAATACCATTGTTCGCAGATTTCTTTTTCTTCATTACTGGATTTCACGGATTCCACGTATTCTCTGGAGTTTGTATCAATTTCATCATATTTCTAATGGTGGTCGAAGGGAAATTTGAGCGAACAGGCCATTACGAAATGGTTGAGAAAGTGGGATTGTACTGGCACTTTGTAGACCTTGTTTGGGTCTTCGTTTTCACATTCTTTTACCTACTCTAACAGGTTTAATAGCATTATATAATAGCAATGGACGCAAGAGACGACATTTACGAATACAGCCTAGACACGCATCATAGCGAGGAGGCTGGACAGAAAATGCGCAAGAAGTTTTACTTCGTATTGGCGCTGCTTTCTGTAGTAACCATCATAGAAGTGGCAATGGGAATGATATGGTCCAGAGATGAGTCCATGAAAGAAATCCTTAAATATTCCTTCATAATCCTAACCTTATTTAAGGCCGGGTACATCACTATGGTTTTTATGCACTTAGGCGATGAGAAGAAAAGTTTTCAAACAGTTGTTTTGGCTCCCTATTTCATCTTAATTGGGTACCTAATATTTATTTGTCTCTCAGAGGCTCTTTATGTAGGAGAATTTAGACCTGCAGTAGAAAACTATTTCGGCCTTTAATGAAAGGTGAAACCGGAGTCAAAAAGTATGTGATTCTTTTCATCATACTTTTTGTTCCAACAATAGCTTACCTAGCCTTTACCGTTTACCAGCACTCTAAGCTAGACGGGCGTTTCGCTCATCTGCCTAATGTTACCTATACTGATATTGATGGGAATACAGTAAATAGGCATGTTCCAGACTTTAAGCTCGTCAATCAAGATGGTGATACCATCACCCAAAATGACTTGGAAGGAAAGATTTACGTTGCCGATTTTTTCTTCACCAAGTGTCCGTCCATATGTCCAATAATGACAGCCAATTTGATGGACATTTCGCAAAGGTTCGAGCAGTATGATGAATTTATGATTGTTTCTTTTACAGTAGATCCAAAACGAGACACTCCCAGCGTGTTGAAGGAGTATTCCGAAGACCGAAAGATTAAGAACAATAAATGGCAATTTGTGACGGGAGATAAGGACTCTATTTACACCGCAGCCTATCATTATCTAGCTAGTGTTCAGGAAGATAGTTTAGCTGTTGGAGGGTTTCTTCATACCGAGAATTTTGTTCTTGTTGATAAGGAAGGAAATTTGCGTTCGCGAAGAGATGAACAAGGAAATATCATGGCGGTTTATGACGGTACTAACGCGCGTCATATGCGAGACTTGAGCAAGGATATAACCACCCTTATAGCCGAATACAAATTAGAACTTAGGAGGAACAACGAAGTTGAAACTGACTGATCAAGCCGTATTCAGAATTATTCTCGTGCTCTCGGTTATTGTGTTTGGGGTCATAGTGGTTTTGTATTCGCTACCTAAGCAAGATTTCATTCCTTATTGGGCTAAGAAATTACCCTTGTTCAATGCAGCAATAAATGCCACTTGTTCCACACTTCTAGTTGCATCCTTGTGGTGCATTAAAAACAAGAAAGTTGAATGGCACAAACGCCTTAACCTTACCACTTTTCTGCTATCTAGTTTGTTTTTAGTTTCCTACATAGTATTTCATTCATTTGGGGTAGAAACCAAGTTTCCAGCCGACCATTATTTGAGACCATTGTACCTGGTAATTTTATTGTCTCATATTTTATTGGCCGCCATTGTTTTGCCGCTTGTACTGGTGTCGTTCTATTTGGGCCTATCCGGTAAGATTGAAAAACACCGCAGACTATCTAAATTCACATTTCCTATTTGGCTGTATGTAACCGTTACAGGAGTTGTGGTTTATATTATGATATCACCTTATTATCAGTTTTAGGATGAAAAAACTGCTTATTGTATCGGCTGTGCTAATACTAGCAGCTATACCAGAAGTGGTAGATGCACAGTGCTCTATGTGCCGTGCAGTTACTAATTCCAATCAACTAACTGATGATGCATTTAAAGTAGGTAATGGGCTTAACAATGCCATTGTCTACCTCATGTTTACACCATACGTTCTTGCAGCGTTGTTCTTCTTTACGTTTTATCGCCAGCAGATAATGGCCTGGCTTAAGAAGAAATTTGCATGACCTCGACATAGACTAGCTCACAATAAAAAAGGTCCGTTAGATTTATCTAACGGACCTTTTATTTGATTATAAGTTTTCCCTATCTCAGAGAGACAGCAGAAGTTCCTATAAGAGCCTTATCTATGTAAATCTCCACCGTATGCTTACCAGATACAAACTTGGCGGTTGGTGCCACATAGTACATACACAGGTCTTCTATTTGAGCGTTTGTGTAATCGATGTCTTTAGACATGCTATAGCTCATCTTACCACCTTCAAAATCAAACTCTTCTTCACGTCCCTTAGAGAAAACCTTTCCGTCTGGCCCAACAATTCTGATGTAAACCGTTTTGCTACCAGCTTTGGCAATTGCGTTTTCGCTTAGCGTAAAGCATACACGGAGCTTCTCAATTCTGCTCGCTTTATTGTTCACTTTCTCTTTCTTTGTTCTAACCCCTTCTACTGCTATTTTATAGGCGGTAAGAACAGAACCCATTGCAACCTTGTTGGCCAGATTCATGTTTTCACTTGTCAACTCTTGGTTTAACCCAGTTTGCTTCGTGTACTCACCTTCCAATGTGCCAAACTCGCCTTGTAGAGAATCATGAGCCGCAAAAAGGCTGTCATACTTGGCTTCCATAACCTCGTACTTTTCATTCATCGCTTTAAGCTGACTTTGGTACCAACCTAGTTTACCAGCATCGCCTTTGTATTTTTCAACATCAGCACGTAACTCCAAAATTAGTTGACGTTGCTCTTCTAATTCTTGAGATAGTTGACCATTATCGTCTTCTAATGTGGTGTATTTACCCAGCAAATCATCTAACTCAGTGGTCAGCTGATCTTTCTCAATTGTTAACTGCTGTTTCTCCATAGCAAGTTGGTCATTGGCTTCCTTTTGTTCGTAAAGCTGCCAAGCTAAAATGCCGGATAACACAAGTAGTATTACTGCAAGGATGAGAAATACTCTATTACTCTGTGATTTTTCCTTGTCTTCCATTATGCGTTGAGTGGGTTATTTCGCTAAAAGTATAAAAATCAACTAACTTAAAACCAGCAAGTAACAACGGTTTGAGGGTTTGCAACATATGATGAATTGGTTGATTTCTGTGGCCGATGATATTATTGGCCTTTTCTATCCTCGCATATGTGGTGGGTGTGATTCTCATTTACTAAAGCATGAGAGTAATTTGTGCTTGATATGCTTGCATAACTTACCTAAAACGTATTTCTGGGATTATGATGTAAATCCTGTAGAAAAGCTTTTCTGGGGTCGTTTAGAAATATGCAGTGCGTGCACATTTTTACATTTCGAAAAACAGAGTGTGGTACAAGATCTAATGCACAGATTTAAATATGAAGGTAAGTCTGGAATTGGCACAGAACTCGGCAAAGCGTTTGCCCACATTTTAAAAGACAAGCAATGGTTTTCAGACGTTGACATAATCGTTCCTGTTCCACTACATTTTACCAAAGAGCAAAGGCGAGGCTACAATCAAAGTTTATACATCGCCAAAGGCATGGCCGAAGTGTATGACGTAAAAGTTTGGCCCAACATTATTACCAGAGTTGTGGCATCTGATAGCCAAACAAGAAAGTCTCGCTATCAGCGGGTTGAGAATGTCGATGATGTTTTTTGGATTGAAAACCCTAGCAGGCTAAAAGGGAAGACGGTCCTTTTGGTTGATGATGTAATAACCACAGGAGCCACATTAGAGGCTGCAGGAAACCAACTTTTAAAGGCTGGCGTTTCAAGATTGTATGTTGCCACATTAGCAATTGCATAGAATCTTAACAGTTGTTGATAGATCATTGGCTTTTGTTTAGATATGATCTTAGTCTATTTGGCTATCTTTGCCGCTTATCCGTGCCTAAAATCCATGCAGGAGAATCAATATCAACAAGGGAAATTACTTTCTAAGGTCAATATCCCTGCAGATTTAAGAAAGCTTAAAGAAGAAGAGCTAGAGCAATTTGCTGCGGAGCTTCGCCAGTACATTATTGACATTGTATCGGTTAACGGTGGCCACTTTGGCGCCAGTTTAGGAGTTGTAGAATTAACTACTGCCCTTCATTATGTGTTCAATACTCCTTATGATCAATTGGTATGGGATGTCGGGCATCAGGCTTACGGTCATAAGATAATCACGGGTAGAAAGAAAAATTTCCACACAAATAGGAAATACAAAGGGCTGAGTGGATTTCCAAAACGAAAGGAGAGCGAATACGATACTTTCGGAGTTGGACACTCTAGCACATCTATTTCTGCAGCTTTAGGAATGGCGGTTGGGTCTAGACATAAAGGGGATGTTGATAGGCAACATATTGCTGTAATTGGTGATGGAGCAATGACTGGCGGCCTTGCCTTTGAAGGACTAAACCATGCTGGTGTTGAGAACACAAATCTTTTGGTTGTTCTTAATGATAACTGCATGAGTATTGATCCTAACGTTGGTGCACTCAAGGAATACCTGACGGATATTACCACTTCTCACACGTACAATAAGGTAAGAGACGAGGTTTGGAATTTGTTGGGATTGGTTAGCAAATTTGGACCGAATGCACAAGAAATAGCATCCAAAATTGAGAATGGAATAAAAGGAACTTTGCTCAAGCAGAGTAATCTATTTGAGTCTTTAAACTTCAGATACTTCGGTCCTATTGACGGGCATGATGTAAATCACATGGTGCGTGTGATGAACGATTTAAAGGACATCCCAGGTCCAAAGATTTTGCATTGCCTTACCGTAAAAGGCAAGGGTTATCAACCAGCGGAGGATGGAGATACTACCAAATGGCATGCACCTGGCTTATTTAATAAAGACACTGGTGAAATTCAATTGGTGAAGCCAAAAGACCCTCAACCTCCTAAATATCAGGATGTATTTGGGCACACTATGGTTGAGTTAGCAAAGTTAAATGAGAAGGTAGTTGGAGTTACTCCGGCAATGCCATCGGGATGTTCATTAAACATTATGATGAAAGCAATGCCAGACAGGGCTTTTGACGTTGGAATTGCCGAGCAGCATGCGGTTACTTTTTCAGCTGGAATGGCTACACAAGGCCTTGTGCCATTCTGCAATATCTACTCAACTTTCATGCAGCGTGCTTACGATCAAGTTATCCACGATGTGGCATTGCAAGACCTTAACGTAGTGTTTTGTTTAGATCGAGGAGGGTTGGTTGGTGCTGATGGCGCCACACATCATGGGGCATTCGACATTGCGTTTATGCGTTGTATTCCCAACATTAAGATTGCATCTCCGATGAATGAGCAAGAGCTCAGAAACATGATGTATACCGCTCAGTTAGAGGATATGGGAGTTTGGTCCATCCGTTATCCTCGTGGAAATGGAGTTATGACACAATGGGAAACGCCATTCAAAAAGCTAGAAGTGGGTAAGGGGAGGAAGGTTTCTGAAGGAAACGATGTAGCAATCTTAAGCCTCGGTCATGTTGGAAATTACGCGGTAGAAGCTGTAGCTGAATTAAGCAAACAAGGAATTTCAGCCGCGCACTACGACCTTCGTTTTGCAAAGCCGCTTGATGCTTCATTGCTGAAGAGTGTTTTTGAGAAATTCAGCAAGGTTATTACGATTGAAGACGGATGTTTAACTGGTGGCTTCGGTAGTGCAATAATTGAATTCATGTCGGATAATGGTTACTTTGCTCAGGTAGAGCGATTGGGTATTCCTGATAGATTTGTTGATCATGGTTCTCAGAAAGAACTTCACTTAGAGTGTGGATACTATAAAGATGACATTGTCAAAGCAGCGGTTAAACTGGTTGGAATTAGCGAAAAGGCCGCTGCGAGCTAGTCTCCTAGCTGGTTTCTTGTCCTTTTCCGGTCTGTTCTTAAATTCTTTTGATGCTTGCGCACAACGTCTTGCGGTAGACGGTGCTAAAGGAACCAATAATCATGTGATGTATTTGGAACTTGGCGGTGCTGGGTACATTTATTCGATTAATTACGAGCGCCTTCTTCTTCACAGAAAAACCTTTGCAATGTTTGCTCGTGTTGGGTTCGAATATATCCCATTCGGATACGCTGACCGATTAGTTCATTTTCCATTAGGTGCCAATTTTACATTGGGTCAAAAAAAGCATCGGTTTGAAGCAGGATTGGCCGCGCTTTTTAGAATGAATTTTGACCCAGGTGTTGGTTTTGGAGAAGGGTTTTACCTTACAAATCCGCCCACAAGAATTTTCATAGCTCCATCCGCAGGGTATCGTTTTCATGCCAAGCCTAACGAGTGGGGAGAATCCTTTTTCTTACGCGTTACATTCACACCTATTATTGGAATGGATGTGTTTCAAAGCAAGCCTTACTTTCTGCCCCATGGGGGAATTAGTATTGGTCGTACGTGGAGTAATCAGAACAGAAAGGGACGTTAAGTCCAAAAGAAAAGCCCTACTGAATCAGCAGGGCTTTTCGTGTAAGCAATTATTTTTGGCAGATTAGCTTCCGCAAGCTTCGCACTCATCAGGGTTATCTAATGAGCATAGTATCTGTGCCTGAGCTTCTGTAATCGTAACCGACTGAGCTCCAGTTGAAGCAGCAGTTGGTCTATTCACCATTACAGGTGTTGCTAAACCAGTTTTAGATTCGACCATGGCAGCTTCAACATTTCCAACAGGCGCTTTTGTTAATTCAGAAACTGGTTCGTTAGCCGCAACCGTATCGGCCGTTTTCTGCTTAAGCGCTTCTGTATTAACTGTGAATTGAATTGCAGCAGCTGCCGCCTGGGTTCGTAGATAATACATACCAGTTTTCAAACCAGCTTTCCAAGCGTAGAAGTGCATAGAAGTTAGCTTACCGAAGTTTGGGTTCTGCATAAATAGATTCAAGCTCTGGCTCTGATCGATGTATGCTCCTCGGTCCGCTGCCATGTCAATAATATCTTTCATGCTCAACTCCCAAATAGTTCTGTACAACTGACGGATGTTTTCTGGAATTTCCTCAATTTCCTGAACAGAACCGCCTGCCGCAATCAGCTTATTCTTCATGTCATCATTCCAAAGACCCAATTTCACGAGGTCCTTAAGAAGGTGTTTGTTTACCACTACGAACTCTCCAGAAAGCACTCTTCTGGTGTAGATATTTGAGTGGTATGGCTCAAAGCATTCGTTGTTTCCAAGAATTTGAGAGGTAGAAGCTGTTGGCATTGGCGCAACCAACAGTGAATTGCGTACACCATACTTTTTGACTTCCTCCTTCAACACATCCCATTCCCAACGACTGCTTGGCGTTACACCCCACATATCGTACTGGAATACCCCTTCAGAAACCGGAGATCCAGGGTAACTTTCATAGTGACCAAATTCAACCGCCTGATCCTTAGAACAGGTCATGGCAGCATAATAGATGGTCTCAAAAATATCTTTGTTTAGTTGCTTCGCTTCTTCAGAATCAAATGGCAAACGCAATTTGATAAACGTATCGGCTAATCCCTGAACTCCCAATCCAATAGGGCGATGACGCATGTTTGAATTACGTGCCTCAATTACTGGGTAGAAATTTCTATCAATAACCTTGTTGAGGTTTTTAGTAGCAACATAAGTGATGTCAAACAATTTCTGATGATCGAACTCACCTTCAGGCGTAACAAACTTTGGAAGTGCCAAAGATGCTAGGTTACAAACCGCAACTTCCTCTTTAGATGTGAATTGCACAATCTCAGTACACAAGTTGGACGACTTGATTGTACCCAAATTTTGCTGATTTGACTTGCCGTTGCAGGCATCTTTGTAAAGAATGTAAGGCGTTCCAGTTTCAATTTGAGACTCCATAATATGGAACCAAAGATCCTGTGCTTTTACTGTTTTACGTGCTTTTCCTGCAGCTTCGTATTCTTCATATAACGCTTCGAATTTTGGTCCCCAGCAATCTCCCAATCCTGGAGCTTCGTTAGGGCAGAAAAGTGACCAATCACCTCCTGCTTCTACACGCTTCATGAACAAATCTGGAACCCACATTGCGTAGAAAAGGTCTCTCGCTCTGTTCTCTTCCTTGCCGTGATTTTTCTTCAAATCCAAAAAGTCATACACATCTGCATGCCATGGCTCCAAGTAAATAGCGAAAGAACCTTTACGCTTGCCACCACCTTGATCTACGTAACGAGCTGTATCATTAAACACTTTCAACATCGGAACGATTCCGTTTGATGTTCCGTTGGTGCCTTTGATGTA
>CALCGD010000335.1 GCA_937900875.1 uncultured Flavobacteriales bacterium | reverse complement strand
TTGAAGACCTTCAATCCAACTCTAGAGACCTTGAAGGTTCAGAAGAAAAGAGGAGCCCGCTAGATTTCGCTCTTTGGAAAAAAGCCTCTCCAGAACACATTATGAGGTGGCCTTCGCCTTGGAGTGATGGTTTTCCTGGATGGCACATAGAATGTTCGGTAATGAGCAGTAAATACCTCGGTAATTCATTTGACATACACGGGGGTGGAATGGATTTACTTTTTCCACATCACGAATGTGAAATAGCGCAGTCGGTTGGTGCCAATGGAGTAGAACCAGTGAGGTATTGGTTACACAATAATATGATTACCCTAAACGGTCAAAAAATGGCCAAATCGTTGGGTAATACTATTATGCTCCACGAGTTCTTTTCTGGTGAAAATCCTCTCTTAGCTTCGGCATACAGTCCACTTACAATTAGGTTTTTCATCCTTCATGCTCACTACAGAAGCACTCTAGACTTTAGCAATGAAGCGCTTCAGGCTGCACAAAAGGGATACTCCAAACTTCATACTGCTTTAGTCACAGCAAGAAGCCTTTCCACCACATTCGGACAAGAAAATTCAGAAGTAGCCTTAAAGTTTGAGCGCTGGACAACTGAGTTGAGCACTGCCATGAATGATGATATGAACACTGCATTGGCAATTGCCACACTTTTCGATATGTCAGCTTATATCAACGGGCTCAAAAACTCTCAGGAAAAACATATTCCAAGCAAAATTCAATTCGACACTGTTACCGAGTTGTTTTCTGCCTACTTCGAAGATGTACTTGGCCTTGGAAGTGATGGTAGTTCTGACCAAAGCGGTAAAAAACTAGATGAGGTAATGACGGTACTTATTGAACTCCGAAGCAAAGCAAAAGAAGACAAAGATTACGCTACGGCAGACGCCATTCGAGACAAACTGAAAGCTGTAGGTGTAACTATTATGGATGGAAAAGATGGTGCCGATTGGCAGGTAGATGCATAGGCTGTCAATAATAGCAATCATTTCTCTTTTGCTTTTGCTTTTTGGATGCAATCCAAATAGGAGAACGCCAGAAGTTATTGACCTAAAACCCGCTGCCGAGTTTATCGTAGATAGTGCGTATTCTTTCATCAAAAAACAGGTTGATTTTGGGCCGAGAATCCCATCGACCGAGGGCCATTTACTTTGTGGGAATTTCTTGGTGAGCAGATTGGAGTCTTATGGTGTTTCGGTATCTGAACAAGTAGATACTCTGGTAGGATATGATGGAAAGGTTTACCCTCTTAGAAATATAATTGGGTCAATTAATGCTGCCGCACACAACCGAATATTGCTTTGTGCCCATTGGGATAGCAGGCCTTTTGCTGACCAAGCCGCTGAAAACCAAAACCACCCAATTGATGGTGCAAACGACAATGCAAGCGGTGTTGCTGTACTACTTGAAATAGCACGAACCATTCATCAAATGCCTCCGACTATTGGTGTCGATTTTGTGTTTTTCGATTTAGAAGATCAAGGAAGGCCTGCGTATGATGTAACTGCCGATCCTAACGACCACGGCTACTGCCTCGGCTCAAAATATTGGGCTGAAAATTTTGTCGGCACAAAACCGAAATATGGAATACTATTGGATATGGTAGGAGCCGAGGATGCTGTTTTTACTTTAGAAGGAAATTCAATGCTTTACGCTCAAAAAGAAATAGAGCGCATTTGGGACTTGGGAACGCAATTAGGCTACCAACAATACTTTCAATACAATCGGACTCCTGTCGTTTTTGATGATCATCTACATATCAACAACATTGCTCAGATTCCATGTGTCGATATAATCCATCACGATTCAGAAACAGCCTCAAAATTTTGGACAAAGTGGCACACTCATGAGGATGGTTTAGATATAATTCATAAGCCGACTGTAAAGGCGGTAGGTCAAACTTTAGTTCAATTAATCTATAACGAGTCAGAACTGTAATGGCATCAAGCCCATTCTTCTCTGTGATCACCCCAACTTACAATCGTTCAAAATATATTGTAAAGGCCATAGAAAGTGTTCTGGCTCAAACATTCCAAGAATTTGAGTTGATTATTGTCGATGATGGCTCAGAGGACGATACCGAATCTTTAGTAGTCCCGTTCATAAATACAGACTCACGGGTTCAATACATAAAACAGGAAAATAAAGGCAGAAGTACCGCCCGAAACGTTGGGATTGAAGCTGCAAAAGGTGAGTATATCTGTTTTTTAGATAGTGATGATATTTGGCTACCAAAACATTTACAACTCATATTTGACGGCACCGAAAAAGTATCAGAACCATCTTTCATTTTTACAGCGCTTGCGTACCGATTCCCAAATGGAGAAGAAACCCAAAAGCGATTTCCTGAAATTGGTCAAACAAAACCCATTGATTATGTGATTGAGAATCAGGTGTCAACCATTACTGTAGCCGTTCATCATTCTGTTCTTAAACAACAACGGTTTAATCGGGAACTTTTCATCAACGAAGACTTAGAGCTATGGGCAAGAATTGTTTCAGAATTGCCGATTTACTATATCGATTCGGTCACGGCTATTGCAGTTCAACATGATTCAAACACCACCATTACCGCCATGGATTCTATTTCTCCTCAGAAAAAAGCGATGGCTCTGGTTTTCAACAACCCAAAGCTGCAGTCTTCTTTCTCTTCATCGTTTAAAAAACGTAAGCTTCGAGGCCTTCTCGAATTAACGATTCGTTCGAATGAACAAAGGGGAGAACGATGGGCATTGATTAAAAATCTACTAACGTTTCTGATACTTTATCCGACAACCTCAAACAACAAATCCAAAATTGTAACGCTTATCTACACTATGCCAGGCGGACATTTGCTAAAACACATTGTTCAAAGTTCAAAACAGGCTAACCGTTAGTTACCTTTGCGTCAAGTAAATTCTGTGTCAGATAGCCTAGTCATAATACCCACCTATAACGAAATGGAGAACGTCCAGCGGATGGTTCGAACCGTTATGGGGCTGGAAAAACCGTTTCATCTTCTGATTATAGATGATGGTTCGCCTGATGGAACTGCCCAATTAATCAAGGACTTAATGCCCGAATATTCCGATCGATTGTTCCTGGAGGAGCGTTCTGGAAAACTTGGTTTGGGCACAGCTTATATCCATGGGTTCAAATGGGCACTTAAGCGGGATTACGGTTTCGTTTTTGAGATGGACTGCGACTTTTCTCACAATCCGCAAGACCTAGTACGGTTGTATGATGCAGCTGTAAGCGAACCGGCTGATTTAGTAGTAGGCTCACGCTACATTAAGGGGGTAAATGTGGTCAACTGGCCTATGGGCAGAGTGCTGATGTCTTATTACGCTTCGGCTTACGTTAGACTGATTACAGGCATGTCTATTAGAGACACAACTGCTGGCTTTAAGTGTTACAAACGTGTTGTTTTAGAAACCATCCCTCTGGACAAAGTGAAATTCTTCGGCTATGCATTTCAAATTGAGATGAAATTCAAGGCTTGGAAATACGGTTTTAAGCTTTACGAAGTGCCTATCATCTTCACAGATAGAACGGCCGGAACTTCTAAAATGAGCTCAGGAATTTTCAAAGAGGCCATTTTTGGTGTTCTCGAAATGCGCTGGAAAAGCCTATTTAAAAACTATAAAAAGGAACGGGATGAACGGATTCCTAATTAAAGGAGCCACCATTGTAAATGAGGGTAAGCAAGAAGTAAAAGACTTACTGATAAAGGATGGTATTATTGCAAAAATCGATTCCCACATTTCTGTTAATGAAGGAATAGTCGAAATTAATGCTGAAGGCCTTTATCTAATGCCTGGCGTAATAGATGATCAGGTTCACTTTCGTGAACCAGGATTAACTCACAAAGGCGAACTGTTTACCGAATCTAGAGCTGCCGTGGCAGGTGGAATTACCAGCTACATGGAAATGCCAAATACAGTTCCGAATGCCTTGACTCAAGAGCTTTTGCAAGACAAGTACAATCGTGCCGCTCAGGTCTCCCTTGGCAATTATTCATTCTTTATGGGTGCCTCTAACGATAATTTGGAAGAGGTTCTTAAAACAGACAACAAGAACGTTTGTGGGGTAAAGATTTTCATGGGCTCCTCTACCGGCAACATGCTAGTTGACAACGAAAAAACATTGGACGGGATTTTCTCCGAATGTCCAATGTTAATCGCAACACATTGCGAGGACGAAGCGACTATTCGTAGAAATACTGCAGTGTTCAAAGAAAAATATGGAGACGGTATTCCAATATCAGCCCACCCGTTAATTAGAAATGTAGAAGCGTGTTATCTATCCTCGTCTAAGGCTGTTGAGTTAGCTAAAAAGCATAATGCTCGGTTGCACATTCTGCACATCTCCACCGAAAAAGAAACCCACCTATTCGATAATTCTGTTCCATTAGCAGAAAAGCGAATTACAGCCGAGGCTTGTATTCATCATCTCACTTTCAACGACTCACTTTACGACACCAAAGGCACGTTGCTTAAATGGAATCCTGCGGTTAAATCGGAAGCTGACCGACTGGGGGTTTTCAAAGCATTGCTTGACGATAGAATTGACATTATTGCAACTGATCATGCGCCACATACGTGGGACGAAAAGCAGAACAAATACTTTAACGCGCCATCTGGTGGCCCGCTCGTGCAACATGCCTTACCTGCCATGATGGAACACGTTAAAAACGGTGTTTTGTCAATTGAAAAAATGGTTGAAAAAATGTGCCATGCTCCAGCCGTTTGTTTTCAAATGGCTAACCGAGGATTCATCAAAGAGGGTTATAAGGCTGACATCGTTCTTGTAGACCCAAGTAAATCTTGGGCGGTTTCAAAAGAGAACATTCTATATAAATGTGGTTGGTCAATATTTGAAGGGTCTACGTTCAGCACATCTGTTACCCATACTTTCGTTAATGGTCATCTAGCATTTTCCGATGGTAAACTGAATGA
>CALCGD010000334.1 GCA_937900875.1 uncultured Flavobacteriales bacterium | reverse complement strand
AATTATTGCGGAAAGTGGATTCACCACTCTGGTTGGTATCCAGACTCTAAAGTGCGGATGTTCGATCGTAATAAGGACGATTGGAAGGGCGAAGTGCATGAAACACTTTCCGTAGAGTCAAAATCCGTGGTAAAATTGAAGGGTGACCTGTTGCATTATAGCTATCATTCAGTTAGCGACCATGTGAAAAGAGCCGATAAATATTCAACATTAGGTGCTTCTGAACTTTTTGAAAAAGGAAAACGTGCGAGCCTATTTAAACTGCTTTTCAATCCGTGGTTGAAATTTAATCGGATGTATTTTATTAGGTTGGGTTTCTTGGATGGAATGGAGGGATTTACCATTGCCTTGATCACCGCCTATGGCACATTTCTGAAATACATCAAGCTATATTATTTGACCAAGGGAAAAGCCTAATGCAGTTCTCCGTCCTCATACCTACTTGGAATAACCTTGAATTCCTGAAATGCTGTGTCGAAAGCATTCGAAAGAACTCTCTGGAGCAACACGAAATACTAGTTTATGTAAATGAAGGTGCCGATGGTTCGGCTGAATGGTGCGCGTCAGAAGGATTGAAATTTATTAATTCAGAAAAGAATGTTGGTGTTTGTACCGCATTAAATGGCCTGTTCGAAATTGCCACAAAAGACATTATTTGCTACGTGAATGATGATATGTATCTTTGCCCGAAATGGGATGAGTCGTTAATTGCCGAGATTGAAAAAATCGGCCACGAAAAGTTTTATCTCAGTTCTACTATGATTGAGCCAGAGGATACAGGAAATAATTGTGTGTTAGCGCCCTTTCCTTTCGGGAAATTCCCTAGCGAATTCAAACAAGTTGAGCTACTTTCTTCGCTTCCGCAAATGCTAAAAACTGATTGGAGCGGTTCTACGTGGCCACCAAATCTCATGCACCGAAACATGTGGTTGGCGATTGGTGGTTATGGCGAAGAGTTTAGTCCTGGCCTTTATTCAGACCCTGACGTAAGCATGAAACTGTGGAACCAAGGCGTTCGAATTTTTAAAGGTTTGGGAGAAAGTCGAGCTTACCATTTCATGTCCAAATCAACTGGGCGGGTGAAGATGAATGATGGCAAGAAAACCTTCCTCAAAAAGTGGGGAGTTAGTTCTTCTTGGTTCGTAAAAGAGGTGCTAAAACAAGGAAAAATCTATTCAGGACCGTTGCCCGAAAAGAAAATTTCTCCAAATCTAAAAGACCGAATAAAGGGCCTCATTGGTTGAATTACTCGTCTTCGAATTCTTTCCTGACAATCAATAACGCGTTAAAAAATGCGAATAGCGTAGCTCCAGCTTGAGAGTCGAGAGTGTTATCTGTCATAAAAGACGATGCCATTAGCGCAAAGAACATCAGGTACAGATAGTCTTTGTAGTAGAGCAGGAATGGAAATCCTAATGCGACTACAAAACCAACTAACCCTACAATACCTAGCACAACTGCAACGGTCAAAAACTGGTTGTGAGAAATGGCGTGTAATTCAGGCAGCAATCCATAATCGTTCATGGAATATGCCTCGTTGTATTTGTTAGCGATATCTCCAGTTCCAACTCCAAATAGTAGGTTTTTGGAAATTATTGAAAGCCCAACTTTGAAGTATACCCAACGCTGCAAAAGCGATGAATGGTTGGCGTTTTTATTGTACTCATACTCTTCCAATTCCCATAAAAACTGAGCAAGTCTTCTCGAAACCCCCCACTTACCGGTGTATTTATAATTGGTAAATCCTCGTTCAATGTTGCTTAGGTCAAGCGGGGTTAGTTGAGTTAATGCTGCTGAATCTTTTCTCAGCCCCAAGGACGCCATATACCGAATGGCGGTAAATTTTATCGGCTGACCTCGTTGATCAAAGCCGTCAAATGGAACGTCACTTTTTGCAGGCCAACTTTGTTCTAATTCCTTCAGGCAAACAAAGTTCCATACACGATGACCATTTTCTCGATAAGGCACATCCTTTTGATGAGCGTAGTAATTTCCATTCAACGTTTTCACTGTAAGGGTCCTGTAATCTGAGGGAACCTCGCTTATGTGATTCTTGTAAATACTGTTTGCGTAAAGAAGAGTGCCAACTGCACCTGTTAGAATGAGACATGCGATAAGCAACTTGAGGTGCGCTTTTCTCGACTTGAAAAGTAGCCTCAAAAGCGTGAGGCTAATTAGCACTGAAAAGGCTAAATAGGCGGTTGCGGCCTCCAATAGAACCATAAAAAAGAACAGCCAACAAATTGAAATAACCGTAAGTCCACGTTCTGTTACGGACCAGTCTTTCCAATGTTTGGCTACATAATAGGCCAATATGAAAATGGCGAACGTAATCATTAGGCTGAACCGAATGTGCGAGATTAGAACCGAAAGCTCGCGCTTGTTTGCCACGTCTTCATTGGTGAAACCCAAATAGTGGATTGTGCCAAGCACGGTACCAATAACGCAACCAACCACAAAAAGCATCAGCACATCCTGAAGCCTCTTCTTGTCGGGCAATTTGGAAGTAAACAAGAACAAAGGCAGCAATAGGATTGGAAGTTTTATCCTCAGGTCTTTTAGCCCCTGAGCAAAGTTTTCTGTGTAAAGCATTCCTACTAAATACCACAGAAAAACAGACACAATAATCAGCGATAAAGGGTCTTTGAAAAACTGTTGTAATCGACTGCGATAATTGCCTTCTAAAAGCCAGTTTACCGCCAATAGAATGGTACCTATGCTAATCATCGGGCCAGACAGTGGCAACCCTAGGGCGATGAGTGCTAGGCCCCAAAAAGCTAGATTCCGATGTTGTTGATCTGTTAGTTTGAGCATTGCAATCCTAACTCAGGTAGGAACTAGTCTGCGCTGATGTCGGATAGAATCCGGTCGTATTCGGTCTTATTTGCTAGAATCTCAAGCGCCTTTTTTACATCATGATCCTCTTCTAGCATGGCCTGAATTCTCCCTTTCTGATGATAATATCTTGATATGATTTCTCCTCGTAGAAGGTCCTTTACTTCGGATTTAAATTCCTCCATATCCTTTGTTTTGTTGTGCTTAATCTGGTTTTCGAGGGCTGTATACTCGGCTTCAATTCGAGCAAAATATTTTTCTTCTTCAGCCACCTCTTTCAACGTTTTAAGTACTCTTTCACTATCTGTACTATAATCGAATTCCTTTTTTGCTAACCAAGTTTTAAACTCAGTAAAAAGAGCCTCGTCAATGTTGAAATCGCTTACCGCAGGAAGTTCCTTGTGGGTATGGTAATACTCAGTTGCGAAATCGAAATAGTGCATTTTCAAACCAAGATTGAATGCAATTTCTGATAGCTGAATTGGCTCATTTTCAACATCTGGATTGATGCCACCACCATCGTAAACCATTCTACCTGCTTTGGTATGGTAAAGCGTGATTAACGAATCTGGAACTTTGCCAACACTCCCATCTTCATTGCGATTGCTGTAATCCAATGCCTGAATACATCTTCCGCTAGGAATGTAATACTTGGCAGTGGTTACTTTAAGTTGAGAGTTGTAGCTAAGAGGGCGCGTGGTTTGAACTAGCCCTTTTCCGAAAGTTCGCTGTCCAATAATTACTCCTCGGTCTAAATCCTGAATGACTCCAGAAACAATCTCCGATGCTGAGGCTGAACCCCTGTTAACTAGCACCGCTAAAGGCATGTCTTTGTCTAATGGAACCTCTGTTGCTTTATAGTCTTTGTTCCAATCTTTCACCTTCCCTTTTGTGCTTACTATCATCTCTCCTTTTGGTACAAAAAGATTGCTCAGTAACACAGCTTCTTTCAACAGCCCGCCAGGATTTCCTCTTAAATCGAGAACAAGCTTTGTCATGCCCTGTTTTTTAAGTTCCACAATAGCTTCCTTCACTTCGGCAGAGCAATTATCTGTAAAACTGGAAAGGTTTACGTAACCAACTTCACTGTTCAGCATTCCAGAATACGGAACGCTTTTAATTTGAATTTCTTCTCGAACAACCGTTACGTCAAATGGCTTATCTACACCAAATCTTTGAACACGAATTTTGACTTCTGTGTTTGGTTGACCCTTCAAAACCTTACTGATATCTCCAGTAGATTTTCCTTCGGTAGATTTTCCATTCACCTCAAGAATTACGTCTCCAGCTAAAAGTCCAGATTTTTGCGCTGGAAAGTTTTCATACGGTTCGGCAACGACCACCAAACTGTCTTTTTTGCGAATAAGAGCGCCAATTCCACCGTACTGTCCGGTGGTCATAAATCGGTAATCTTCAATATCTGTTTCTGGTATGTAGGTCGTGTACGGATCTAATGATTGAAGCATTCCATCAATCCCATTTTCAACCAGTTTTCCTGGCTGAGTCTCATCAACATAATAAAGGTTCAACTCCTTGAAGAGGGTAACGAAAATGTCTAGGTTCTTACTTATTTCGAAGTAAGAGTCGACATAGCTGCTTGTTAGCAGAGATAAAAGTGCCAACGGAATAACGATTGCTATCGCTCTAAATTTTTTAAATAAGCAAGGAAATTTCATACTTAAACTGACTTCAATGTTTCTAATATCCGCTGCATATTCTTGGTCAAATCTGCGTATTCAGGGATATCATTGCCAATGTAAACAAATGCTAAGGCAAAATATTTTCCGTGGGCGGTCCAATTTTCAATTAATTCTGGTTTGTTAAGCCTGTAAGCTTCTCTAACCATTCGTTTTATCTTGTTTCTAGCAACCGCCCTTTTGAATTTTTTCTTTGGAACGCTAATCAGCAATTTCGCAGTGGAATCGCTCAATTCTAGAGGAAGGTAAACTACTCGAAATGGGTATTCTTTGAATCCTTTGCCCGTTTTAAAGAGCTTTTCTATTACCAATTTTGAACAGAGTTTTTCCTTCTTTCCGAAAGTATATCTGACCATCTTAGATTGAAATTAGAAAAGAAAAAGGGGCAATGATGAGCGCCCCTGTTTACTTATGGATTTTTAACAGACCGACTATTTTTTCTTGTTGGCTTGCTGAATGTATTGATCAAGTGCCATGGTCATGGATGGCGCGTTAGGAACAGGTGCCCCAATGTCCAGTTTTAGGCTCTTCTCTTTTACTGCGTGGGTAGTTGTTGGTCCAAATGCAGCAATTCGTGTTTTATTCTGCTTAAAATCTGGGAAATTCTCGAAGAGAGATTTTATACCAGATGGGCTGTAAAACACCAATATGTCGTAGTTAACGTCTGCCAAATCTGAAAGATCGCTGCAAACAGTTTTGTAAAGAACTGCTCTGGTGTAAGCCACCCCAAGTGCGTCTAAAGATTCTGGAACCGTTGGTTTCAAATCATCAATGCACGGCAGAAGAAAGTTTTCTCCTTTGTGCTTTTTCAACACATCAATTAAATCTCTAAAGGTATTTCCACCATAAAAGATTTTTCTCTTTCTGTAGACCACATATTTCTGCAGATAGAATGCTATAGCTTCCGACACGCAGAAATATTTCATTGTTTCTGGAACCGTAACGCGTGTTTCTTCGCACATTCTGAAGAAATGATCAGCTGCGTTTTTGCTGGTAAGTAAAATAGCAGTGTGGTCTAGAATGTTGACCTTTTGCGTGCGAAAATCTTTAGCATCAACTCCTTCAACGTGTATGAATTGTCGGAAATCAATTTTTAGATTGTGCTTCTCAGCGAGGTCAAAGTAAGGCGATTTGTCTCCTTCTGGTTTTGGCTGTGAGACGAGGATACTTTTAACTCTTTCCATGGTGGGTAGAACGCTTTATTTTAGAGGCCTTGAACTAGTCGTACAAACACAAATACGGGCAGTAGTTCCAGCGCGCAAAAGTAATAAAACATATGCAGCGCAGATACTGTATTCGATTCCATCGAAATGCGAAAAACACGTAGAATAGCCTTAAAATAGAAAAATACGGAGGTCCCAAATCCTATGTAAAGGATAACGTTTATTGGTAGTTGTGGGCTATAGAGCAGAAAAATGGACAGGGGCAAAAGCACCAAACCGGCCAAAGCCATTAGTAAATTTGTGCTGAACCGATGTATGCGTAACATGCCTTGGATATCGAATATTTGAGCTAAAAGCCATTGAACGGTACGCTTACCTAGAATAACTAGCAACACAATTCCTATTGTTCTTAGAAAGATGAGTTCGACACCTACCTGGGGATGGTACTTGACTAAATATCCGTTGGTGATAAAAAGTGCGATGGAAACAAGTGCCACCACCTGTAAAAGCATCAGGTTTCTGGTCCTTTGCGAGTTTTCTATTCTCGCTTCTTGCAGCGTCATATTCCAATCAAATCCTGCTCGGAAAACCATGCTAAAAATACCGTCAGAATTGCGCTGCAGATAAATGATAATTATCCCGCAGAGGAACAAAACCAAAAAACCCAATCCACCATCAAATTCCGGCCGTTCAATCAGAGCTAGATTATTAGAATCTACTAGAATATGATTGCTAAAGAGACTTTCTACAGGCGTGTTTACAACCAACTGCACAGAGTCTTGTTGTAATAGAAAAGGAATAGTATCGGTTTCCGCTTGTAGCACCCTGCAAAATTACGGCATCAATACTTGCTACTTTTACCAAATGCGTAATAAAAAAACCATCCAATTTAAAAGGTTCATTAAGTTGCTTTTGCCCTTAACACTCCTGTTTTGTGCTTGCAGCGGACAAAAGAAACACGACACATCTATGCAGGAACATAAACACACGAATGCCCTCATTAGTGAAACCAGTCCATACTTGCTGCAGCACGCGCATAATCCAGTGAATTGGTTGGCTTGGAATGACGAAAGCTTGGCTAAAGCGAAAGCAGAGCAAAAGCCAATTTTAATCAGTATTGGATACAGCGCATGCCATTGGTGTCATGTAATGGAGCACGAAAGTTTTGAAGACAGCACGGTTGCCGCTTATATGAATGAGAATTTCATTTGTATTAAAGTAGATAGAGAAGAACGTCCAGATGTTGATCAAGTCTACATGAATGCGGTGCAGTTGATGACTGGCCGCGGAGGTTGGCCCTTGAACTGTTTTGCGCTGCCTGACGGAAGGCCGCTTTATGGCGGGACTTATTTCCCGAAAGAACAATGGATGGATGTGATGTCTAAGGTTGCAAGTATTTGGGTAAATGAACGTGAAAAAGCATTGGAATATGCGACCAATCTTACCAAGGGCGTTAGCGAGAGTGAGTTGATTCAAAAGAATACGGCTGAAGCAAAATTCAGTCAATCTGAAATTGAAAGCATAGTTGAGAAATGGAAAGGACAGGTTGACAATAAAGAAGGCGGACCAAATCGCTCACCTAAATTTCCGCTTCCAAACAACTACGAGTTTCTCTTGAGATATGCCACATTGAATGGTGATCCAACGTTATTGGACCACGTGAATCTCACGCTAGAAAAAATGGCGTTTGGAGGTATTTACGATCAGGTAGGAGGAGGGTTTGCCCGCTACTCAACAGATGCGCTGTGGAAAGCTCCGCACTTTGAGAAAATGTTGTACGATAACGGCCAATTGGTGTCGCTTTATGCCGAGGCTTATCAAGCAACCAAAAATCCACTATATAAGGAGATAGTGGAGGAAACGCTTGAATTTGTTGAGCGAGAACTCACGTCTAAAGAAGGCGCATTCTTCTCTGCATTAGACGCAGATTCTGAAGGAGAAGAAGGGAAATTTTATGTTTGGAAAAAGGAAGAGCTAGAAGCGCTTTTAGGCGATGATTTTGCTTGGGTAAAAGACTACTACAACATCAACGCAAAAGGGCTTTGGGAGCACGGTAATTACATCTTACTCAGAAAGGATGGAGATGAAGAATTCGCCAAAAAGCAAGGTTGGGAGATTGCCGATTTAAAGAAGAAAGTAAAGGATGTAAATGCGCTTTTATTAAAAGAAAGAAGTAAGCGGATTCGTCCAGGATTGGATGATAAACAACTGACCTCATGGAATGCGCTCATGCTGAAAGGATATGCTGATGCATACCGAGTATTTGGAGAAAAAGCATACCTGAATGCCGCGATTAAGAATGCCGATTTCATTCTCAAAACACAACGACAAAAAGATGGCGCGCTGTGGCATTCTCACAAGGAAAACCGCTCTACAATTAATGGGTTTTTAGAAGATTACTGCTTCACAATAGAAGCATTAATATCTCTTTACCAAGCAACATTTGATAGAAAATGGTTGGATGAAGCGGACAAATTAGCGGCTTACGCAGTTGAGCATTTTCACGATTCAGAATCTGGAATGTTCTTCTTTAATTCGAACAAAGATGCAAAGCTGATTGCCCGCAAAATGGAATTGACCGATAACGTAATTCCATCGTCAAATTCAAGTATTGCAAAGGGGCTGTTCTACCTCGGTCACTATCTCGATAAGAAGGAATACTTAGATGTTTCTGAGCAAATGCTGAATAATGTAGCTGGTACCGCACAGCAAGGCGGAGGTTGGTATTCTAACTGGCTAGAGTTGATGCTGCATCACACCAATTCGTTTTACGAAGTTGCTGTTATAGGAAAAGATGCAGACCAAAAACGAACTGAAATTGAGCAGCACTATCATCCTAATAAGATTCTGGTTGGTGGCAAAAAGGAAAACGGATTGCCACTGCTAGAATACAAATCGGTTGAGGGTGAAACGTGGATTTACGTTTGCGTGGACAAGGCGTGCCAAATGCCAACAGATGATGTTTCTAAAGCCTTAGAATTGATAAAGTAGAAATGATGGAGTTTCGGATACTTGGAGAGACTGACTTCGAAGAATGGAACAAAATTCGAAGCCTAGGTTTAGATGTAGCTCCATTCGCGTTTGGGCGTTCCAATGAGGACGAATTACCTACCCGAGAAAGGCTTTTCAAGAACAACATCAATCGTAATGACCGATTTATACTGGGGCTGTTTTCAGATGAACAATTAATCGGTATTTCGGGTTTTTTCCGCCACGAACCAATCAAAGCTTTTCATAAAGGAACCGTATGGTCAGTATTTGTCAGTCCAGATTTTCAGGGGAAAGGTTTGGGAAGAAAGCTGATGGATGAAACGCTGAAAGAAGCTTGGAAGATGGAAAGTCTGGAGGCGATTCTCATTGGAGTATCCTCTGATAATCCGACTGCTATTAACCTATACAGAAGCCTAGGTTTTACTGATTATGGACGTGAGCCCAATTGCCTGAAACACGAGGGTAAATATGTTGATGAGATTTTGATGGTCATGCACAGGGGTTAGTCTTTCTAGGCTTTTAACTTTGCGCGCTTAATCGAATTCAAATGTCCTTTTCTCCAAACCACGATTTAATTGAAGAACTAAAATGGCGCGGGCTGTTGCATGACGCCATGCCAGAAACCCAAGAACTCCTAAATAAGGAGATGGTTTCGGGTTACGTGGGGTTCGATCCAACTGCAGATTCGCTTCACATCGGGAATTTGGTACCGATTATGCTGCTTAAGCATTTGCAATTGGCGGGTCACAAACCAATTGCTTTGGTTGGAGGTGCAACCGGAATGATTGGTGATCCTTCAGGAAAATCAGCGGAAAGGAACTTGTTGGACGAAGAAACACTTCGTAAAAACCAAGAGGGAGTCAGGAAGCAATTACTCCAGTTTCTCGATTTTGAAAACGGAGAGAACAAAGCGGAATTGGCCAATAATTACGATTGGTTTAAGGAGATGACCTTCCTTGGTTTTATGCGAGATATCGGGAAACATCTAACCGTCAATTACATGATGGCCAAAGACTCGGTTAAAAACCGCCTGGAAACTGGTCTATCATTCACGGAATTTAGCTACCAATTAGTGCAAGGCTACGATTTTGCACACCTGCTAAAAACTAGGGGCGTAAAGCTTCAAATGGGTGGTTCTGATCAATGGGGAAACATTGTAACCGGAACAGAACTTATTCGAAGAATGGGCTTGGGCGAAGCCAAAGCTTTGGTAGCTCCGTTGATTACAAAAGCAGACGGAGGCAAGTTCGGAAAGACGGAAGCAGGCAACGTTTGGTTGGATGCCAATCGAACATCGCCTTACCAATTCTACCAATTTTGGTTAAACGCTTCTGATGATGACGCTAAACGTTACATCAGAATTTTTTCTCTTTTATCGAAAGAAGAAATTGAAGCGTTAGAGGCTGAACATGAGCAAGCACCACATGCACGCGGATTACAGAAAGCTCTTGCCAAAGATGTGACAACAAGGGTACATTCTGAGGAAGATTACGAAGCGGCAATCGCTGCTTCACAAATCCTTTTTGGCAAGGGAACGGAAGATTCTTTGAGAAAGCTTTCAGAAACAGATTTGCTATCAATTTTTGATGGTGTTCCACAATTTGAAGTTTCGGCTTCTGAAGTTGAAACAGGGGTTCCAGTTATCGATTTTCTAACGGATAATGCGGCAGTTTTTCCATCAAAAGGAGAAGCCAGAAAAATGATTCAAGGCAATGGCGTTTCTATCAATCAGAATAAAGTTTCTTCCATTGATTTGAATGTGAACTCGGAACACCTGATAGCCGGAAAGTACATTCTAGCACAACGAGGAAAGAAGAATTATTTCTTGATAAAAGCGGTTTAAACCACCATCAAGTTACAACCCCTCACATCCGAATCATTCATTCTTCCTAGCACTTCAAAAGAGTGGTCTTGATGGATATGCCCAAGGTCTTGCGTGGCAATGAACGGACAACTATGGATGTTCGCCAAATCAATCACATTTAGTGCGCCTTTACCTCTTTCAGCACTAGTTAAAGGATCAGTTGCTTCGCGCACATAAACCCGCATCCAAGGCGGAGTTTTGAATATGCCATCGCCTAACGAATATGCTTGGCTTAAAAGTTCCGTCATGCCATATTCACTCGCAATTTTGTCTAATCCAAAGGCAGATTTGAGTTCAGAATGAACTTCTTCTCTTGGCATTTCTCGTCTGCGTCCTTTCATTCCTCCAGTCTCCAATATGGTGCAATGTTGCAATGCTTGAGGATGTTTTTCAGCCAATTCAAGTAACGCGAAGGTTACTCCAATAAGAAGTGTTTTAACTCCTTTTTCGGAGTTCTTTTTCAGCACTTTCGAAAGTGTTGTTAGCCTATCCAAATAGAAGCCATTATCAGCATGACCGCTCTTTTTCATCAGCTTTTGGGTCATGTAAACAAGCGATGAATTTGAACGCTCCAAATAGGAGGGAAGCAGCGCCAAAATGCAGTACTCCTTTTCGTTTCCGAAAAACTGATTGAAGCAGGTATGCAAGCTTTTTTCGTACAAACTCAAGTCGGCTACGTGATGGTGGCTGCGCTCCATTCCGGTGGTGCCGCTGCTAAGGAAAACAGCTTCGGGCGGAGCATTAAAAACACCAACCGTATTTCGTTTGAAAAGGGAGATGGGCAGAAATGGAATCTCGTTTAGTTTGAGTACTAAAGCAGGCTCAATTCCCAGGTGTCCAATAAAATCGCGGTACGTCTCGTTCTTCTTGGCGTGATACCGAAACAATTCTAACGCCAATTGCTCGAACAACACATCATTGTGTTCGTTTAGGGTAAAGATTTGTTTTGATATGTGTTCTGTTGTTACGCTCATGCTATCTAAGCAGGGCGCAAATTTGCCTAATTTTGAGTTATGAAGAAGGTGCTGATGTTCGGGGTGATTTTGTTAACCCTTAGTTCGTGTTTAAAAAGAGAACAATATCCGAATAGACCGGATGTTGAGTTCATTGGTATGTTCTTCAATCCGAATGCAACAAGCGTAATTGATTCGTTGGGAATGGTCAAATTCCGCTTTACGGATGGAGACGGAAACCTTGGGCTAGACGAAGGCGATACGCTGAACGAATTCGCATCTGGTCAGCCTTATCATTACAACTTGTTTATCCGTTATTATGAGAAGCGGAACAATGTTTTTGTAGAGTATGTGACTAATCCGCCATTTCATGTGAGGTTCGAACGTTTATCGACCGTTGGAGCAGATAAAACGCT
>CALCGD010000333.1 GCA_937900875.1 uncultured Flavobacteriales bacterium | reverse complement strand
CGCGCTCAGTCTGAAAGCTTAAAACCATCCGAGACGCTCGTTTCCTCTATGCACTTTTCGCTGGTCGGTAGTCACTACTTTTGCCACATGAAAATCGGCATCATAAAAGAAGGCAAAACGCCACCAGACAAAAGAGTTGGTTTAACTCCATCACATTGCGCTCGTTTAAAGCAAGCTTATCCTAAACTTGAAATCAAAGTTCAGCGTAGTCCTATACGCTGTTTTGCAGATGAAGAATACGCGGCCGCTGGAATTGAATTGGTAGATAACGTCAACGAATGCGATGTCATTTTCGGAGTAAAAGAGGTGAAATTTGAGATGCTTGCGGAAGGAAAAACCATGTTTTTTTTCTCACATACCATTAAAAAACAGCCTTATAATCGTGACTTGCTTCAAGAAATATTGAAGAAAAAAGTTCGAATGATCGACTACGAAACCCTCACCTACTCTAACGGATTCCGAGTACTTGGTTTTGGCCGTTATGCTGGAATTGTAGGTGCATATAATGCACTTATAGCTCATGGCAAACGATACAATTCATTCGAGCTAAAACCCGCCTTTCAATGTGAAGACATGAAAGAAATGGGTCGGGAAATGAAAAAGGCTGACATCGGAAATGTCAAGATTATCATCTCTGGTGGAGGAAAAGTTGCCAAGGGGTCAAAAGAAACATTGAATGCCGCTGGCATTAGAGAAGTTTCCATTCCAGAATTCTTGAATGAAACGTTTGACGAACCTGTTTACTGCAATGCAGATATTCTTGATTACCATGAAAAGAATGGTAAAGCACCAGCAAACTTCGGAGAATTTGTAGCGGACAGCACGGCCTGGGAGAACACCTTCGCAAAATTCACTAAGGTTGCCGACATCTTCATTTCAGCACACTTTTGGGACAATAAGTCGGCTCATTTCTTCACCGAAGAAGATGTAAAATCTGATGATTTCAAAGTAAAAGTTATAGCAGATATTACTTGCGACATCAAGGGTTCTATACCCACTACTCTTCGTCCATCAACCATTGCTGACCCAATTTATGGATATGGCAGAACGACTGGAGAAGAGGCAGACGCTTACGCTGAGAACAGCATTACAATTATGGCGGTAGACAATCTTCCGTGTGAAGTTCCTAAAGATGCTTCTGAGGGCTTCGGACAGGACCTGATTGACAAGATTATTCCATTATTCTTGGATAACGATTCAGAGAAGATTTTAGAAAGAGCAACAATAGCTCAAGACGGCAAACTGACAGAATACTTCAGCTACTTACAGGATTACGTAGACGGAACAAATTAAGCCTTCTTCAACCCAGCAATAACCGCTTCTGGGTTTTCCGCCTTAAAAACAGCATTGCCAGCAACAAGTGCATTTGCTCCAGCGGCTACAAGTTTTGGCGCGTTCTCTAAATTCACTCCACCATCTATTTCAATAATTAGGTTTGGATTGACCTTATCGGCCATTGCTCTCAACTTGGCAACCTTGGCGTAGGTGTTCTCAATAAATTTCTGTCCGCCAAAGCCAGGGTTAACGGACATAATGAGCACCATATCCAATTCGGGCAGCACATCTTCCAATAACGAAACGGACGTATGTGGATTAAGCGAAACAGCCGCTTTCATTCCCAACTCCTTAATGGCTCCAATGGTTCTATGAAGGTGTGTACAGGCTTCATAATGGACCGTAAGGATATCAGCTCCACAATCTTTAAAGTATTGCAGGTAGCGGTCTGGATCAACCACCATCAAATGCACATCGAATGGCTTTTTACAAATCTTTTTCAGCGGCTTCATCACCGGCTCGCCAAAGGAGATATTTGGCACAAATACACCATCCATCACATCCACATGAAGCCAATCGGCTTCACTCCTATTTATCATTTCCATTGCTTCACCCAACTTGGTGAAATCTGCGGCTAAAAGTGATGGGGCTACTATTGGCATTTGTCGTTGGATTATTTATCACGAAGTAAAACAAAAAGCCCCGTCTACTAGAAGTAAACGGGGCTTTAATATCAACAGAAACGATAATTACGATTCAGTCTTTTCTGGTTTTGGAAGCAACACTTTACGCGAAAGCTTCAGTTTACCTGTTTTCTCATCTACAGCAATCAACTTCACTTCAATCTCATCTCCTTCCTTCAACACTTCTTCTACTTTTTCAAGTCTTCTGTGCTCAATTTCAGAAATGTGAAGTAAACCATCTTTTCCTGGCATAACCTCAACGAAAGCTCCAAATGGCATGATGTTCTTCACGCGTCCTTTGTAAACTTCGCCAACTTCAGGAACAGCAGTAATTGCTTTGATTCGGCCTACAGCTCCATCAACAGACTCCTTGTTTGTTCCCATGATTTGGATGTGTCCCATTCCATCTACTTCTTCGATGTTAATGGTAGCTCCAGTTACAGCTTGCATCTCTTGGATGATTTTTCCTCCAGGTCCGATTACTGCTCCAATCATATCCTTAGGTATAATCATAGCAACAATACGTGGTGCATGTTCTTTGAAATCAGACTTAGCAGTATCGAGAGTCTTGTTCATCTCGTTTAAGATGTGAAGACGACCTTCTTTTGCTTGGTTCAAAGCTTCAGCAAGAACTTCATAAGGAAGTCCATCAACTTTCATGTCCATTTGAACAGCGGTGATACCATCTTTGGTTCCAGCTACTTTGAAGTCCATGTCTCCCAAGAAATCCTCGTCTCCAAGAATGTCAGAAAGGATGGCATATTTTCCTTCATCATAGATAAGTCCCATGGCGATACCCGAAACTCCACCTTTGATTTTCACACCAGCATCCATCAACGCAAGTGAACCTGCGCAAACCGTTGCCATAGAAGAAGAACCGTTTGATTCAAGAATTTCAGAAACAATACGAACTGTGTAAGCATTGTCTTTCGGAAGTGCTTTTTTCAAAGCTCTTTCTGCCAAGTTACCGTGTCCAACTTCTCTACGACCAACTCCTCTTAGGAAACGAGCCTCTCCAGTTGAATATGGAGGGAAGTTGTAGTGCAGATAGAAGTTATCGAATCCTTCATGAGTAACGCTATCAACGCGTTGCTCATCAAGCTTTCCACCTAGTGTTACTGAAGTCAAAGACTGAGTTTCACCTCTTGTAAATACGGCAGATCCGTGTGCAGATGGGATGTAATCAACCTCAGACCAGATTCCTCTAACCTCATCAGTTTTACGACCATCTAAACGAACTCTTTCAGTAAGTACGCAAGCACGAACAGCTTTCTTCTGAGCATACTTGAAATATCCACCCAACATTGGAAGCAATTCTTGCTCTTCCTCAGAAAGGGTTGCAACAAAAGCATCTTTAATCTCATTCAATTTGTCAGAACGTTCTTGCTTGGCAGAACCTGATTTTGCCATATCGTAAATCAACGGATAGCAGAAATCATATACTTTTTGCTTGAATGCCTCATCATTTTTCTCATGAGAATATTCACGCTTAACCTTTGATTTTTCAACCTGAGATGCAAGTTCATTTTGACCTTGAATCATCTTCTTGATTGCCTCATGTCCAACACGAATGGCTTCAAGCATCTGATCTTCAGAACACTCTTCCATTTCGCCTTCAACCATGGTAATGTCCTTCTCGGTTCCCGCAATCATCATATCCATATCGGCAGTTGCCAACGCAGCTTTTGATGGGTTTACAACGAACTTACCGTCAATCAAAGCAACACGCGCTTCTGAGATAGGGCCTCCAAAAGGAATGTCTGATATTGAAATGGCAGCACTTGCAGCCAATCCAGCTAAAGCATCTGGCATTATGTTCTCATCATGAGAGATAAGATTGATAATTACCTGAACTTCTGAATGATAATCTGATGGGAACATCGGACGCAATGCACGGTCAACCAATCGGCAAACCAAGATCTCTGCGTTAGATGGTCTTGCTTCTCTTTTAAAGAAACCGCCTGGAAATTTTCCAGCGGCATAATATTTTTCTTGATAATCTACTGACAACGGCAAGAAGTCAGTTCCTTCTCTGGCGCCTATGTTAGACACTACGGTTGCCATTAACATGCAGTTTCCTGCTCTTAGTATTACAGCGCCATCGGCCTGCTTGGCCAAACGACCTGTTTCAATAGTAATGGGTACGCCATTACCTACATCAATTGTTGCTTTTATTACTTCTGGTGCTTTCATATTACCTCTTTATTTACGTCTAATTGTTTTTCTTTTCTATCTGTTTTCTGTCGTCAAAAACCAAATGTCTAAATACGCGAAAAGGCAATCATACAATTGCCTTTTTCACTTATCCTTAACGATATGATTACTTTCTTAGGTCGAGTTCCTTAATCAACGCACGATATTTTTCAATATCCTGGTTCTTTAAGTAAGTCAACAAGCTTCTTCTTTTCCCTACAAGGTCTAGTAGTGCTTTTTGAGTACCGAAATCTTTTCGGTTCTTTTTCAAGTGTTCTGTCAGGTGATTAATTCTGTGAGAGAACAATGCAATTTGGCCTTCAGTGCTACCAGTGTTCGTTTCAGAACCACCGTGCTTCTTGAAGATATCTTTCTTTACTTCTGATGTTAAATACATCTGCTTCTTTATTAGTCGTCAAAAATTCGAGGCGCAAAGATAGAAATTGCTTTTAGTTGTACAATGTACTTGACCACAACTTTTTCCTTGCCTTTTCAAATACCTAATCGCGAAGCAGTTGAAGCACCTGTGCTAGCTTCGTTTTAAGCTCTTTTCGTGGAACGATTAAATCTAAAAACCCGTGTTCAAGAACGAATTCTGAGGTTTGGAATCCCTCAGGCAACTCCTTTCCTATGGTTTCTTTGATAACGCGAGGACCCGCAAAACCGATTAATGCGCCCGGTTCGCCAATATTCAAGTCTCCAAGCATTGCGTAAGATGCGGTTACACCTCCCGTGGTTGGGTCGGTTAGCAATGAAATATAAGGCAATTTGGCATTAGCTAACTGCGAAAGTTTTGCTGCAGTTTTAGCCAATTGCATTAAACTGAAAGCTGCTTCCATCATTCTGGCACCGCCAGATTTAGAAATTATAAGCAATGGCACTTTCTCTTCAATACAACGATCAACTGCGCGAGCTATTTTCTCACCGACTACAGAACCCATAGAACCTCCAATAAACGTGAAGTCCATACACGCAACTACAACCCGTTCGCCTTCCATTTTACCAATGGCCGTCCGGATTGCATCGTTCAATTTCGTTTTGTCGGTGGTATCCTTTAGGCGTTTTATGTACGGTTTACTATCCTCAAACTTGAGAGGATCTGCCGAAGTCAGGTTTTCATTGAAAATTTCAAAATGTCCTTCATCAAAAAGAATGTGGAAATACTCTCTGGATCCAATTTTTTGATGATAGCCACAACTGTTGCAAACCCACAGGTTTTCTTCGTTTTCGGCAGTCGGAACTATAGCCCCACAATCCTTTCCGGGACATTTAACCCATAGGCCTTCAGGCGTTTCCTTCTTCTCTTTGGTAGAAGTGGTAATTCCTCCCTTTATGCGTTTAAACCAGCTCAAGTTTTCGGGAATTATATTGTTTAGTTGAAGCTACACAGAAAAACGGTGCAGCATATTTTCTACTTAGGCTATGGTAATCTTTTCGTCTAGATAAACGTCTTGTACGCTATTCAACAATTCAACTCCAACATTCATTGGTTTTTGAAAGGCTTTACGACCAGAAATCAATCCATGACCACCAGCTCTCTTATTGATGACTGCCGTTTCTACTGCCTCAGCAAGGTCGGTTGCGCCAGCAGAAGCACCACCAGAATTGATAAGACCAATCTTACCCATATAGCAGTTTGCCGCTTGATATCGACAAAGGTCAATAGGGTTATCTGAACTCAATTTACTGTAAACATCTGGATGTGTTTTACCGAACCCAATAGCATTGAAACCGCCATTATTTGTCGGAAGTTTCTGCTTAATAATATCCGCTTGAATGGTAACACCAATGTGATTTGCTTGTCCAGTAAGGTCGGCAGCTGCATGATAATCTACACCGTCTTTCGTGAAACCTGGATTTCTTAAATAGCACCAAAGAACGGTTGCCATTCCCAACTCATGTGCATATTCAAAAGCCTCAGCAACTTCTTGAATTTGACGTTCACTTTCTTCTGACCCGAAGTAAATGGTAGCGCCAATTGCCTTGGCGCCCATGTTCCAAGCGCTTTCTATGTTTCCGAACATAATTTGATCAAACGTATTTGGGTACGTCATCAATTCATTATGATTAATCTTTACAATAAATGGAATTTGATGCGCGTATTTTCTAGAGCAGGCGGCCAAAACTCCGAAGGTTGATGCTACTGCATTACAGCCACCTTCTATTGCCAATTTCACAATGTTTTCAGGGTCAAAATAAATTGGATTTGGAGCAAAACTGGCAGCTGCTGAATGCTCAATTCCTTGATCAACTGGAAGAATCGACACATATCCGGTTCCACCCAAACGACCATGACCGTAAATGGACTGAAGACTGCCCATTACTTGATTGCTTCTATTTGTGTCAGAAAACACACGACCAACAAAATCTCCACCCGGAAGAGTGAACATTTCTTTTGGGATTGTGGTGCATTTATGATTTAACAGTGAGTCTGCGTTTGCACCTAGTAATTCTACAATCTTATCGTGAGCCATTCTAAATTATTTTTGGGCTGCAAATCTAAGAAATTCTGCAACTGAGATTCTGAATGGAATCAGAAGGGATAACCGATTCCTAAATTGAGGTTTACATCCTTCCACTGGAAATACTTGATAGCCCAACGGTCATTTTCGGGCCTTCCTGGATCATGAAAAGGTGTTGCAACGTCAAAACGTATGATAAAAAAGCTAAAGTCTAATCTGACTCCAACGCCCATTCCTAAAGCAAACTCTTTGTAGAAATCCTTGAACTCAAATAGCCCTCCTGGTCTGTCTTCATCCTTCTTGATAAGCCAGACATTTCCTGCATCAGCAAACAACGCACCTTTGAACCAACGGTAAATATCAAACCGATATTCGAGGTTGAATTCGAGTTTAATATCTCCAAACTGATCAAACTGATTTAAGGAATCTGGCAATGAACCAGGGCCAAGAGAACGAGCAGACCACGCCCGAATTCCATTTGCTCCTCCTCCAAAAAAACTACTTTCAAACGGTAGCACACCTAAATTAAGCAGTGGATAACCAAGTCCATGATGAACCCTGGCTACAAGCGTGCTAAAATCAGTTACCTGCCAGTATTTCCTATAATCCACCTCATACTTTAAGTATTGAGAAAACGGAATGTTTAGAATTCGATAGCTGTTGTTCGTGTCCTTTTTTGCCTGCCCTGCAGCCATAATACCACGTAAAATATTACCAGAACTCTCCAGTTTAGCCTTGAAATAACTGAAGTTTCCCTTCTTATTAAGTTGTTGGTTAGAGAAAATGTAAGTGTAATTGGTGGTGGTGGTAAGGTGAGAGCTAAAGGTGTTTACCAAAAGCTTATCCTGAAGATTACTTAGCCGATTTAGAAATGCGTCTGACTCATTATAGATATTGACAAAATTGACTTCGAGTGGATTGAGGTAGTGGTTTGCAAACTGACTTTGCATCCATTGGTAACCAAATTTAGCTGTGAAAATAGATCTGGTATAATCTGGTCGTTGTTGATAATTATAGCCGATTGTAACGATAGATTTTGGATCGCCATATCTAATAATGCGATGTGGGCGAAATGGTACCAAGAGTTTTGGGAAAATCAGACTGATTTCTGGGTTCAGTTCGATGGTATTAAACAGTGGAGCCCCATTGATGTTCGCGTCTTGAGTGCTGGTAGCAACAATTTGAGATTCTAGACCACCTGTGAACTTGAACTGTAGAATTTCAGCGCCTCTAAACAGGTTTTTGTTTTTGTATACAAACGATCCCGATATACCCAAATTTCCTGCAGTATTTGTCCCCTGTAGCTCTAACGCATAGGCTTGGCGCAGACCCGGTGTTAGATGAATATGGCAATCGAGTACATGTTTTCCATCTGACAAAACGGCTTCAGAATAGGAAATATTTATGAAGCGATACGCACGCAGACTTGACAAGTAACGATAAGTTAACTCGCCTCGTTTTACGCGATACAAATCTCCCGTTTTGAAGAAAATTTTATCTAAAAGCATTTCTGGCCGATGTCTAAACTTTTCATGGTAAACGAAATGAACACCATTGTAAATGAGCGTGTCGTAAAGAAGAACGCTCGCCTGTTTGGCATCGTAATCTGTATGAACAAAAATGTGACGAATGGTATAGACTTGATGACCGCTTTCTTTAACTAAAACAGTGTCTTTTCTATCAGGATCTATAATGTTTATTTCTACGTCAACTTGGTTCGTACCAAGCGCAGAATCTATTTTAAATCGTACGTAATCATCAGCGAAAGCAAAAAAGCCATTGCTTTTCATATTGCGTTCAATCCTCTCCCTTTCAAGTTGAAACTTCTCCACGTCATACGGCATGCCCCGCTTCATTACCCTCTCTCTTCCTCGAGACGATTTTGACAATCTCGATATGCGTAAATCATCAATTTTGTAATCAATATTTCGAACAGTATAAGCTGGTCCGCTAGAAACTGTATAAAACACTTTTGCCTTTTTTCGTTTCTCATTAAAGCTAACCGAATCAGAAACGTGAGCGTTAAAATGGCCTTTTCCCCTCAGATAAATCTCTAATTGCTCAGCAGATTTTTGGGTAATCAATTGGTCATAGATTACTGGTTCTTCTCCTACCTCCGCTAGCCATTCCCAAAAAGATCGTCTTCGTTCTTTCGGCTTCTTGTCTTTGGCTTTTCTGCGCAAATTCCTTTTCTCGTTTTTCTTGGTAAGCACATCAACTCGTTGCTCCAACTTTTCTTGGTTAACGAGATTATGAATCTGAAGGTGAAACCGAAAAAAAGCTAAAACAAACAGTTTTCTGTTTGGCTTTTGTCTAATAAAGCTTTGAAGATCACCATTCGAAACAACCTTACTATCGTTCTTAATTACATTTTTAACAAGAAGGTGTTCTCCTTCGGAAAGCTTGCGCGTTGGAGAACAAGAAGCAACCACCAAGCACAAGGCCAGAAAGAAATACTGTAGGTGGTTTTTGATAGCCAATATTATTTTGAATTTCTGACCTTTGGGCAAAGTTAGAATAGCTTTGCTACTCCAAACAAAGATCGCACCAACCATTGGCAATATCTGCATCCGACATTAAGAGAATTAAAGCCCTTCAGCAGAAAAAATTCAGGCAAGAATCTGGACTTTTTGTAGCCGAAGGAGTAAAAACGGTAGAAGAGTTGGTTGGCTCCGACTTCAATGTAATAGAAGTTTATTCCACCGAAAACCTTGATTTTTTTGAATCGGTTGATGCAAACTTGATTCACACAATAAAAAACAAAGAGTTAGAACGGATTTCTGGTTTAAAGTCTCCAAACAAGGTTTTGGCGATTGCAGAAATTCCGAATATTGAGCACGTTATTGCTAGCGAATCGCTTGTCTTATTACTTGACGGCATTAAGGACCCCGGGAATTTGGGAACCATAATTCGAACGGCTAAATGGTTTGGGATTGACACCATTTTTTGCTCAGAAGAATGCGTGGATATCTACAACCCTAAAGTTGTGCAAAGCACTATGGGAGCACTTTTTCACGTGAAGATTCGAAGTGAGGACCTAACAAATAGAATTTCACTTTTGAAAAAAGATAGCTTTCAGGTAATTGGCTCCACCATGCAGGGCAGGTCTGTATATGAACATAAACGCGAAGCAAAAACTGCCTTGGTTATTGGCAGCGAATCTCATGGCATAAGCCATTCTATTCTAGAATTATGTGACAATGAATGTAGCGTGCCGAACAATGAGAAAAAACGTAGTGTTGAATCCTTGAACGCAGCAATTGCAACTTCAATTCTTCTTTCAGAGTTAACTCGGCCACATTAATATGGAAACCGATAAAGTAATCTTAGGAATTGATCCTGGTACCGTTGTAATGGGTTACGGTCTAATTCACGTAAAAGGAAAGCAGATAAGTATGCTTGCCATGGGTGTTATTAAACTGGACAAGTTTAAGGACCATCCCACTCGCCTAAAAAAAATATTTGACCGGACGGTGGAGATAATCCGCGAATACCATCCGGATGAAATGTCCATAGAGGCGCCATTCTTTGGCAAGAACGTTCAATCTATGCTCAAACTTGGAAGGGCTCAAGGGGTTGCCATAGCTGCAGCATTATCGCAAAACATTCCTATTAGCGAATACTCTCCCAAAAAGATAAAACAATCCGTAACAGGCAATGGTAATGCAAGTAAGGAGCAGGTGTCGGGTATGTTAGAAAATCTCTTGCAGCAAAAAATGGGAGATGTGCCACTAGATGCAACGGACGGATTAGCCGCTGCCGTTTGCCATCACTTCAATAGTTCAGGAGTATCATCAAGTTCAAAAAGTTATTCTGGATGGGCTTCTTTCATAAAAGAAAACCCAGATAGAAAAGCTTAGTCCTTAGCGAAGGCAATTGCGATTTCGCTTGCCAACTCCTCTAACTCATTCGTAGTAAGGTTAAGTTTCGGCTTAGCGAAATTCATATCATTCAATTGATTTATGGGTATAAGATGAACGTGGGCATGGGGTACTTCCAAGCCAATTACGGTAATGCCAATACGCTTACAATCGACTACCATTTCGATTGCTTTGCCAACTTGCTTCGAAAAGCGCATAAGCTCCAAATACAATTCATCATCTAAGTCGAGGATGTAATCAACTTCTTTTTTCGGGATAACCAAAGTATGGCCCAAAGCAAGTGGGTTTATATCCAAAAAAGCGTAGCAGAGTTCTGACTCTGCTACTTTATAACTTGGAATTTCGCCATTAACTATTTTGGTAAAAACGCTTGCCATTATCTTCCTAGAGCCACAACTTCGAACTTTACCACGCCACTGGGAACCTGAATTTCAGCTATGTCTCCCAATTTCTTCCCAAGTAGTCCTTTACCAATAGGAGATTCTACAGAAATTTTCTTGGCCTTTAAGTCCGCTTCATTTTCGGGCACTAGCGTATACTCTACTTCCATTCCGTTTGCTTGATTCTTAAGCTTAACCTTGGTAAGAATCAACACTCTGTCAGTGTCTAATTTCGATTCATCGATTACAACTGCTTCGCTGAGAATTGCCTCCATTTTGGAAATTTTCAATTCTAGCAATCCCTGCGCTTCCTTAGCGGCATCGTACTCAGCGTTCTCAGAAAGGTCTCCCTTATCTCTCGCCTCGGCAATTTGATGAGATATTGCAGGACGCTCAAATCGCTTTAATCTTTCTAAGTCGGCTTTCAACTTATCCAATCCTTCCTGCGTTAAATATGTACTCATTAGTTCTCTACTTTGAGGGGTGTGTAAAACAAAAGAATCCCGATTAACATCGGGACCCTTTTAATAAAGTTATGAAATTCTCGCTACAGTGCCAGTCGGATGCCAATGGCATGGACTCCAGCAAATGGATTGGTTAGTCTGTAAGAGTAATCGAATCCTAGCTTGGTTTTCTTGTCTGCACCTTTCTTTCCTAATGCAACTTCTACAGTGGCTCCTGCTGTTGGACCAGTTAAAGCTGAACCAGCAATATCCTGTCCGCCTTTACCAAACTGAAGTACGTATCCACCTCTAAGCATTAACATGTCTTTGAATGAATACTCTACACCGAAGTTTAATTGATCCTTAGAAAAACTATTTGAAGTAAAGTTACCCGCACCGGTAATTCTGTGCTGTAGGGTTGTGTTTCTCCAGTGATACGAAACTCCAATGTTCAGTGAAGACGGCATTTCGTACTTCGCTGAACGATACTCAAGCGTGAGGCTGTTGTCACTGCCAGGAAGTGACCCACGAACGGAAAGACCATCACCCGAAAATTTCATAGGCGGACCAACATTCTTTAATGAAATACCAAACTGAACGTTATCTCTGTTTTTTTCCTTGTCTCTATTTCCGAGTGTAGTTGTGTAAGTAATACCTGCATCAAAAGCAACACCAGTTGCGCTAAGGTTAGATATGTTCTGATTGATTATTCGAACTGTAATTCCTCCATTGATACTATTAGAAAAGGTTTTAGCATAAGAGATTCCAATGTTCAAGAAATTTGGGGAAAAAGTACCCACACCACCTTCTGGTAACTCAGAAGTTGTGATGTCAATTTCACCAAAATTCATGTTCATAATACCCACGCCAATAACTCCAGCTTCCCCAATTTTTTGGGAAAGACCAAATGAGTTAATCATTACTCCAGAACCAACCAACCACTGTGTGTTGGTAAATAGCACTTCGGTTTTGCTTGTGTACGCAAGTCCTGCAACGTTTAGAAATTGCGCTTCCAATCCCCTAACCGAGGATGAATTTGCACTTCCAAAACCAGCACTTCTTGCCCATGGATTAATCAATAACTCGGTTGCTCCTGCTTGTCCAGCACGATCTGCATTACCTCCCATAGTTGGTATAACAAACACGCTGCTAATCAGTGCAATGAAACTTATTCTTAAAACTCTTCTCATATCGTTTTTCTTCAATAGAATCAATCAGACTAATAATTAGAATGAATCAAGGTCAAGTTGACGGATAGTTCCGAACCACTTAATTACTTTCTCTCCAATACCTGGAGCATCAATGTGAATTAGGTAAAGACCACTTGCTACAGGAATATTCTTATGGTTTTTAAGATCCCAATCCAATGAGGTTAAAGTAGACGCCTTCTTAAACTGGCGCACCATAATACCATTCACCGTGTAAATACTAACGGTACATTCTTCTGGCAGATTAATAATCTTGATAATGTTTTCAAGCTGTGTTTGCTCGTAACCGGAGTGCGCATAGTACGGGTTAGGTACTGCTCGAATTATATCAAGAGCACTTTCAGCTGTAGTCAAATCATTTCTAACCGTTGCAAAATCTCCGGTAGAGAAAGTGTACATCGGCAGGTTATCATTCTCTGGCTGACCTACAGACCATCCTGGAGAGAAACTTTCGCTGTATGGCTTGATAACACGAAGCTCAAAGTTCACAACGTTGTCTAGCAACTTACCATTCTGCGCCATAATTGGAACACCAACCCACATCGCGTCTTTAAATACTCTACGCTTAGATGGGTCTCCCGGATCAAAGTTATTCTCAGATAATTTGCTGTACATAAATGCACCTTCATCGTAAGCAGGAACATCATCTCCAGCATCATCTCCATTATGCCCAAAAACATAGATGTAATGACCGCCACCAAATAGTGGGTTTACAAATGGGAATAACAAATCTGGGTCGAAGTTTCCGTCAAACACCTCGTCTGTTGGGTTCCAAACCATATCTGCCCCATTGCTTTGAGACAGCCAAGAGTTCTCTCCAAAAGCCATGTTTAAACGCTCTCCTGTTTCAACATTGATAGCAAAACCTGGGAACCAACCCATGCCCGTAGTACCAGAACCGTCTGGATTGCCATCCTTATCTACAGAAGGGCTCATTCTTAGGTTGAAACGCTCTGCATCTCCAACTGTTGGCACAATACCATCACCAACCTCAAGTACTGGACATCTGGTCCATTTTTCTCTGTCTGAAGTAATCTCAATATCAACACTTGCCAAATTAGCCAAGTCGTTAAGCGACTTGAACTTACTCCAAGTTGGAGACATAACACTATCAGCATGACTAGCCAATTTCCAAGGAGCCCATGTTCCATTTAGAACGGTCTCATAAACCTGGTCATCATCTCCAGAATAATCACTTTGAGATGGCCAGTTGTCATTGCT
>CALCGD010000332.1 GCA_937900875.1 uncultured Flavobacteriales bacterium | reverse complement strand
TGAAAGAAGAACAGGGGGCGTGTGCGGCCAACGCTTGTTTGAGAAGTATCTGCGAGGATGTCTAGCAAATTGAGTCCGTCAATTATTCTGTCTTTAGGTAGCGAGATTCCTGCTTGTGCAACAAGGGTAGGGAGTAGGTCAATTCCCATTGCCGGCACGTCTGTTTTATAGGCCGTTTTTAGCTTTTTCGGGTAACGAATCATAAACGGCACACGGTAACCGCCTTCAAAAACTTGGCCTTTTCTGCCACGCAAACCACAGGCATTTCCTTCAAACCAAGGACCGTTATCGCTGGTTACAACAACGATGGTGTTTTCGGTTAGGCCGAGGCTATCTAGGTAGTTCAAGATTTCTCCAAAGCTGTGGTCAAACTCTTCAACCGCATCGCCATAGGCGCCCCCTTTCGATTTTCCTTTAAACCCTTTTGAAGGGAAGAAAGGTTGGTGTGGGTCTTTGTGCGCCAAGTACAGAAAGAAGGGTTCGTTTTGGTTTTGGCTGATAAAGGTTTTGGCTGCATCTGTAAACAGCTGCGTGTAGTGCTCTTGGTTGAGGCCAATATCGTCTAGCACTTTCTCTTGGTTATCATAAAAAGCCACAGGCCAGTCGTCATTTGAAGCTTCTAGCCCCACGAAATAATCAAACCCATGATTGAAAGGGTGAAATTGCTCGTCTTGAGAGATAGTACCCAAATGCCATTTACCTACCACACCAGTCTTGTAATCTGCAAGCTTCAGCAACTCTGGAATAGTGATTTCGGACTGCATAATGCCGTTGATGATGTTGTGCTCGCCACGCATGTCCACCGCGCCCAATACATTGGCAACACGGCTACCAATGTTCATTACCAAACTGGTATTTACATGATGAAAAGGATAGGCGAGACCTTGCCTGATGGCATATCTCCCCGATAGAAAACCAAAGCGCGAAGGCGTACATATAGAAGAAGGCGCGTAAAAGTTGGTAAACACCACACTTTGACTTGCAAACGTGTCTAAATGCTGGGTATTGATGCTGGTTTGCATGTTATAGCCAACATCTCCATAGCCTAAATCATCTGCCAGAATGAAAACGATGTTTGGCTTGTCTGTTACAGGTGTAACGTCTACAACTTCTTCAATCTTAAAAGGACGGTCGTCAAAATCTGAACGAACCAATCCTTGATGTGCAGGACCCTGCAAATAGTACCAGATAAGTACGGCACCGACTAACAACATCAGAAAAAATGAAAAAATTAGTAGGACGCGTTTGAGAGACTTCATGAGGGAAAGTAATAAAAGGTTTGCAGGCTGCTGCTTGGCTAATTTGAACTTTGCGGGTACTTGGATTGCCTTGAAGCAGGCTCTCGCATCTCTTCAGCACTCATTCTGAAACGAAAAGAAGGTTGTCTAACAAGCTCAGAACTACGTCTTGGTTGTTCAGATAATGGTCTCATGCATTCAGCACTTGCGCTAAGTTGTTCAGCTAGTTGTGTAACACGCTCAGAACTGTGCCCTATGCTCTGAGAACCTAGGTATGTGCCTTCAGCACTCAATCTCACGACCTCAGAACTAAAATCTGTGTCTTCAGAACTAAAGTTCAGGTTTTCAGAATTAACTAAAAGTGGGACAAGAGTGCTATTGTGTTTGAGCTAAAACCCTTTAACCATCGAGGTTTCAGGAGTTTATTGTTAAATATTTCTCAGAATGTACAATACTGATTTTGTAGTCATCGTTTATAACATAGCTCACGGCAGTAAAACTGATTGGGGCTAAAAAAATGGATAAACGGAGTATTCACTAAAAATTAGAACTAATGAGCCCGATGAATTCAAACAGACCAGTATCTGAGTATAATACTGGAGAACAAGACCTGTACACAGGTATTACTATGGTATGGACAAGTTATGCTGAGTACTTGGCCAACTTTGAGGCTTGGAAGACGACCTATTAGGCTGCAACCGGAACGGACCAGCTAACAGCGTTGGCAGGTGTAAAGGCATTGCCAGATGAAGCCCAACGGGATGAATTGCATACGACCTTGAATAAGGAATTAGGGCCGTTGACAGATAATTGCCTGATAGCATGGAAGCAATTGGAATCTTATATCAGAGATAGCTTTCCGTCTTTGGTTTACCAGGATAAGTTGAATGCAGCAGGGCATGGGTTTTACTATGGCGCGTCTCAAAAGAACTGGGAGGATGTGCAAGGTTTGATGAATGATGGGGAGTTGTTTATTGCTGCTAACACGACTGAGTTGACAACAGGCGGAATGCCAGCCGCTTTTGCGGCAAGTTTTACTGGGGCTAAAGATGCTTTTGATGCGAAACATGGCGTGTTTCTACAGGCTGAGGAGACCGCGAAGGTGCTACGTGATGAGAAGGTAAGTGCGAACAATAAGCTGTTTCAGGTAGCGATGGCGATGTGTGATGATGGAAAGAAGATTTTTAGGCAGGAACCGGCTATACGTGATCAATTTACTTGGACGACTATACAGGCCTTGATTAAGGGCACGCAGAGTTCTCATTCTGTAAAGGGATTGGTAAGTGATGCTGACACGACCCTACCGATTGAAGGTGCGAATGTTGGTGTGGCTGACAAGGATGGAGTGCCGATAGAAGGGAAGGAGGCTGTTAGCGCAGCGGATGGCACCTACAAGATTATTGGTTTGAAGAATGGCAACTACCAACTGAAGGCTGAAGCGGATGGGTATGATGGAATTGAGCAGGGGTTTGAGGTGGATGGTGGAGCGGTTGAGGTTGATGTGGCGCTTGTGCCAACTGTGATTTAACCAGATTAAACTGGATTGAGAGAACCCCGATTAGCGAAAGTTGATCGGGGTTTTTGTTTTTGGGGGGCGGGGAGGAGTTGAGGGCTTGGGCGGGCGGGGGGAATTTAACTCCTGTTTCGAAGCTAAATAAGGCATAATACTCATTTGCTAGAAAATAAACAATTGGCGAGTCTGTTAGATGTTATATTGCCATTTAATTAGACAGGTACGTTACCGAAACAGTCTACTGACTACATTAATGGTATAATTGGTTTTTGGATGGCAAAAAGCGCAAGGTTTATTGGATGGTTAGCAGCGGCATTTGTCGGGTATTTGGCTATTGGCTGGTTAAGCATGCAATTGGTTTTTGCACCGCAGAATATTGCGGTGGTGTGGCCATTGTCTGGCTTTTTTCTGTCGGCATTAATTCTGGCCAAACCAACGCAACGGAAATTTCTTGTACCTCTTTTGTTTCTAGCAGATTTCTGTGTTGAAATATATGGTGGCTCAAACTTTGTGCTAAGCGCTATTTATGCAGCCTGCCTTAGTGCAGAAGCCATGTTTAGTTGGTGGGTTCTAAACAAATTATTTGGAGAACAATTCCGATTTAGCACGCTTAGACAAACCATTTCGTTTCTGGTTTTGGTAGTTATGCTTTCTAACGCTTTGGCAACTAGCGGAGCCATGCTAGGTGCTAATCTCATTTTAGATGATCCGTTTTGGGATGGATGGCTTTCGTGGTGGTCGTCAAGTGCTGTGGGAAACCTGCTGATGACGCCATTAATTCTTAGTTGGGCTCAATTTTCGAATAAGAAAAAGGAGCCGGGTTTTAACAGGGCTATTCTAGAAATTACGGGAATGTCAATTGCCGTTTTCGCTTCGGTTTATCTGGCATTTACGGTAGTGGATTTCGAGTTTACGGGTCTGGAAAACCCCCTTTCGGAGGCACTGTACGTCCTATCTTTTCCTGTTCTTATTTGGGCAGCAATTAGGCATGGCATAAAGGGTTCTGCCGTAGCAAGCTTTTCCTTGGCTGCAAGTGTATTTGCACTTTCAATAAACGCAACACATGTTGACGGCATTACGGTATTGGAATTAAGTAACATATTAAAAACTCAGGTTTTTGTTGCTGTTATTTGTTCAACTTCTCTGATTTTAGCGGTAGTTATTACCGAGAAAGGACAAAGTGATAAACTTAAAATTAGCGCTCTAGAAGAAACCGCTGAAGCCAATAAGACAAAAAGGCTATTACAACATCATCGAAGCCTTTTCAGTTGTAAACAAGTATCCTGTTGAAAACACGTTTACTGCACCGCGACAAACTGTGTTTTCTGGTAATGTTAAACTCAATAACACTTTTAAACTGCCTAAGAATTTTGACGTGCAGTTGACCTTCATCTATCTGGCACCTGATATTATTCCTCAGGGTACAATCTCATCCCGATTCTCAATTGATTTTGGTGTGAAAAAGACCATTCAGAAAGGAAAAGGGGAGTTGTTCGTCAACGCCACCGATTTGGCAAATACCTTGGTTTTGAAACAGAATATCAAAGGTGATGGCTTCCAATACGCAAGCGCCAACTACAACGAAACACAGGTGTTTCGATTGGGATATAGCTACAAATTTTAACCAAAATCAAGATGGAAAACGCGAATAAAGTAGCCAAGATTACACTCGCCTTTTGGGTAATGAAAATTCTTGCCACTACGTTGGGCGAGACCACAGGGGACCTGCTTTCAATGACTTTGAACATTGGCTATCTCAGTAGCCTTTTGCTCACGGCCGCTGTATTCTTGGTGTTTCTGTTTTTCCAATTGCGTGCTTCACGTTTTCGCGCAGGGTTGTTTTGGTTGGTAATTGTAGGAACAACAACAGTTGGAACTGAAATCTCCGATTTCATGGACAGGACTTTAGGGCTTGGTTATGCCATAGGATCTGGGCTGTTGTTCTCTGGCCTGCTCGTTATTCTATTGATCTGGTACAAACGTGAGAAACATATTATCGTTTATCCAATCACGGATAAAAGTGTTGAGATGCTGTTTTGGATGGCAGTTCTACTCTCTAATAGTTTAGGAACAGCGTTCGGAGACTTTCTGAGTGACAACCTTGGATTGAGCTACATGATTGGCGCATTGGTCACAGCAGGTATCATTGGTGTTGTTGCAGCACTCCATTATCTCACAAAACTCAATGAGGCTCTCTTGTTCTGGATTGCCTTCATTTTTACGAGACCATTTGGTGCCACTTTTGGCGACTTGCTTACAAAACCCGTTTCCAAAGGCGGGTTAGATTTAGGAACGGTGCCTGCCACGTTGATTACTGCTGTATTACTTATTACGGTCTTGTGGGTGTCTCGTAAGCGAAATTCTTCCTAGTGCACATCAACCAAGAGTCGTTCTCACGACTTTGCGCGTGGCCTGAAAGAAAGGCGGGCGAGCGTGGTACAACGCGAGGATAGCATCTTTCTTTCTTGATTTTTTGGTTCTTTTTTATCCAAGAAAAAACGAACATAAAC
>CALCGD010000331.1 GCA_937900875.1 uncultured Flavobacteriales bacterium | reverse complement strand
TGAAGAAACCGTTGCCAAAAAGAAAAAAGCGAATAAGCCGATTCAGGTTTTACTGAAAAAGAACCTAGAATGGCGTAATGTTTCCGCCAGGCCTGAGAATGATTACAAATGGAAAGTTGAAACGTACCTAGTTAATTGGTTTAAGGTTGGATTAACCAGAGATTCTAGCCACTACGAAAAGGAAATGGTTCAGAAAGTGTTTCGACAAAACCACATGATTGCCGCGGTTTTCGAAATAATGATTGTAGTCTCCTTCTTAATACTTGGAGCTTACAGAGAAACTCCTGAGTTCACAATTCCAGCGGGGGCAGTTATTTTTCTGACCTGCACCCTACTCCTCATGTTCACTAGCGCCATTCATTCTGCGTTGCGAGGATGGTCCACCGTATTTTTAATTACTGTAGTTGCAGGTGTCCATTTTTTGGTTCAAAATGACATCCTTTTGTACGAAAGCAGAGCTTACGGTCTCAATTATGACGGTCCTAAAGCTGTTTACAATTTAGACGCGCTAGAGGAGGTTCAGCAAGACTTTACCATATTTGAAAAAGACCTAAACCACCATTATGAGATTCTCAAACTCTGGAAACTAAAGAACATTGATAGACGAAGAGAAAAACCCAAACTGGTAATTGTTTGCGTTACAGGTGGTGGCGCAAGGTCTGCCTTGTGGTCTTATAAATCTATGCAAGTGGCGGACAGCATTTGCAATGGCGAATTGATGAAACATACCCAAATGATGTGCGGTGCTTCGGGAGGTATGTTTGGATTAGCTTACAGACGAGAAATTTATTTGAGGTCGTTAACGGATTCATCCATCAACCTAAATAACTCTGAGTATGTAGATAGAATGGGCTACGATGTTCTCAACCCTATTGGAACAGCATTAGCTGTAAATGATTGGTTTATTCGGTTTCAGAAGTTTAGAGATGGAACATATGTCTACTCAAAGGATCGCGGGTATGCGCTAGAAAAACAGTTCAACGATAATACATTAGGCTTTGTAGACAAACGTTTGGGAGACTATGCTTCGCCAGAGAAAAATGCGCTCATTCCAATGATGTTCTTTTCTCCAAGCATCATTAATGATGGCCGAAGTTTGTACATAAGCTCTCAGCCTGTAGCCCACCTCACTTTCAATCATCCCAGCCAATTAAAAGGAGATCCACTACAGTCTGGCGTAGAGTTTAGGCGACTTTTCGCAAATCAGGATGCGGACAATTTATGGTTTAGTTCTGTGCTTCGGATGAACGCTACTTTCCCTTACATTTCGCCTCAAGTAAGCTTACCATCAGAGCCAGTAATTGAAGTAATGGATGCTGGCTTTAGAGACACATATGGAACCTCAGTAGCGCTGAAACACATTTTTGCTTTGCGAACTTGGATAGAAAAAAACACAAGCGGGGTTGTAATAGTTCAGATTAGAGACAACAAAAAAATTGAAGCGATTAAGGAAAATCCACCCCGTTCTCTTTTCAATATGATGACAAATCCGTTGGGGCACATTTACGACAACTTGTTTACCATGCAAGATTACACCAATGACGATTTGGTGGTTTATGCCCAAAACTGGCTCAAGACCGATTTAGAGATAATAGATCTTGAATTAACACGACCTGAACTTGAAGACATATCGCTTAGCTGGCACTTAACCACTAAGGAGAAATACATTATTCGAAAATCCGCTTACAGTGAGAAAAACCAAGCGGCTATGTATAGAATAAAGGAGCTTCTATCAGAAGACAAGTAACTCTTGCACCTGCTTTGCAAATCTGTCCTTTGGCAAAAATTGCCATTCTAAATTACCGGTAAACGGAACTGGCGTATCTAAACTCGCACAGCGCATGACTGGCGCATCTAATTCTGCAAAAGCATTTTCTGTAATGAATGCAGATAATTCCGAAGCCAATCCTCCAATTAAGGTGTCTTCATGAAGAATGATTGCCCTTCCCGTCTTCTTTACTGTTTCAAGAATTGCCTCCTTATCGTACGGCAAAAGCGTTCTTAAATCGAGCAAGTCGGCACTTATTGATGGGTTTGCATCTAAAAATTCTAAAGCCCAATGAACTCCAATTCCGTAGGTGATAATGCTTAAATCTGAACCTGTTCGCTGCAACTTTGCCTTTCCTATTTCTATATTATAATAACCTTCAGGAACTTGTTCCCTTACACTTCGGTAAAGCGATTTCTGTTCAAAATACATGACTGGATTCGGGTCTTCGAAAGACGAAATCAGTAAGCCTTTCGCATCAGACGGAAAAGCTGGATACACCACCTTCAAACCAGGTGTATGCGCAAACCACGCTTCGTTAGATTGAGAATGATACGGGCCTGCCCCTACGCCTGCTCCAGTTGGCATACGCACGACTACATCAGCATTTTGGCCCCATCGATAATGCGACTTTGCCAGATTATTAATAATTTGATTGAAGCCGCATGTGACGAAATCTGCGAACTGCATTTCCATCATAGATTTTCTACCACGGATAGAAAGGCCTAATGCAGTCCCAACAATTGCCGATTCGCACAAGGGTGTGTTTCTCACTCGCTCTTTACCAAATTCCTCAACAAATCCTTCCGTAATCTTAAAAACTCCACCGTAATCTGCAATATCCTGCCCCATCAAAATAAGGTCTGGGAACTTTCTCATCGACTCTTTAAGCCCATCAGAGATGGCATCTATCAAGCGCATTTCGTTAGTTGAGGCGCTAGCTTCAACCGAAACGTGTTCATGGTTTCTATAAACATCTGCTAGCTCGGTTGTAACATTAGCTTCAATCGGATTTTCTGCATATGCTAAATCAAGGCCAGCGTTTATTTCTTCCTTCACTAAAGCTTTCAGTCGCTTTTCTTCCTCGTCAGAAAGAATGCCCTCTTTTTTAAGGAACTGCTCATAGTTCAATACTGGATCTTTTACTGCCCACATCTCCATCAATTCTTGAGGAACGTACTTGGTGCCCGAAGCTTCTTCATGTCCTCGCATACGGAATGTCATGCATTCAAGAATCACAGGTCTTGGGTTCTTGGTTAGTTCTAATTTTAACTTCGAAACAGCCTCATAGACCTCCAAAATATTATTTCCATCAACCTGCATTCCTTCGATGCCATACCCTATGGCCTTGTCAATAAACTGCTTGCATCGAAATTGTTCGCTACTTGGCGTACTTAAGCCGTAGCCGTTGTTTTCCACAACAAAAATCACAGGCAAATCCCAAACTGCTGCCACATTAATACTCTCGTGAAAATCGCCCTGGCTTGCTCCTCCATCCCCAGTAAACACTGCAGTCACTTTACCTGTTGCATCTAGCTTGTGTGCCAAAGCAATTCCATCAGCTACGCCCATTTGTGGCCCTAGATGAGAAATCATTCCAATAATATTGTACTCAGAAGCGCCAAAATGAAAACTACGATCACGTCCTTTTGTAAATCCACTTGCCTTGCCTTGAAACTGTGAAAACAATCGAGAAAGTGGAATATCTCTTCCCGTAAATACGCCAAGGTTTCTGTGCATAGGTAGAATGTATTCATCTGTGTCCAATGCAGCAGTCAATCCAACGGAAATTGCCTCTTGACCAATCCCAGAAAACCACTTGCTTATTTTGCCCTGCCGCAGCAATACCAACATCTTCTCTTCAATCAACCTCGGTTTAATCAGCTTGGCATAAAGCGTTAATAATTGATCGTTTGATAATGCTTTCTTCTTAAAATCCATGATTCTGTTTGAATGTTGCCAAAAGTAGAAAAAGGGGCTGCTCCCAAGTTGTCTTTTCCGTATCTATTATCCAATTTCATTTGAACATTGCCATAATGTGGATTAAGCGTTACCAACAAACCCGGAGGTCCCAATTGTATGGGTAAAACTGCATTAAGAGGATATTCACATTTCCTTGGTGAAAAACTAGAATCCGTCAATTAACTAACTGATGGATTTTCATACATTTGTCCCCGTTCAATCAAAAACTAAAAACAGAACATGAAAACAAGAATTCTTCAAATTTTAGGTGTAGCCGCAGTTGCTACAATTGGTATGGTATCATGTACAACTGATGCTTGTAAAGATGTAGATTGTGGTATGTACGGAACTTGTCTTGAAGGCGATTGCGTTTGCGATCCTGGATATGAAGGCGTTAACTGCGATACAGAAGAAAGAGCTGAGTTTATCGGTACTTACAATGTAACTGAAGCTTGTACTTCTGGTAACTACACTTATGCTATCACTGTAACTACTTCAGCTACAGGTGTTACTTCAATCATCGTTACAAACTTTGGCGATTACGGAGTAAACGTAAACGGAACTGTTTCTGGAAACATGGTAACATTCGCTTCACAGACTGTGGGTGGTGGTACGTTCAGCGGATCAGGTCAAATTAGTGGAAGTATCCTTTCAATTACTTACAATGTAACTGCTGGAACTTCTGTTGATGATTGCACAATGACTTGCACTAAGCAATAAGAATTACCCTAATTAATTAGGTAAAGGCGCTCCCACTGGAGCGCCTTTTTTTTGTCCCAATCTTGCGTCATGCTGGAATACTAGTTGATTCGTACGAGCGCTTCTTTCTTACAGATGGATTACAAGCCAGCTTCATGAACTATTAAACTTATTTAGTACCTAATGCAGCAGACAAACCTAGTCACAATCAGGTGCTTATCTGGCCAGGCTATTAAACACTCAAGAATACTGTGACCGTAATCTATGGCACAAAAAAAAGGGGCCGAATGGCCCCCTTAAATTTCAATGTAAAAAGACAATTAATTAGCCTTTCCTTTTTTTCTTTGAATCATATCTTCTCCGCTAGCTTTTTCAGCTTCGGCTTGTCCTTTTTTTCCTTCGATGATGTTCTCAGCAGCGTTCTCTGCAGCTTGAGTTTTTCCTTCGATGATGTTTGCAGGTGCTTTTGCAGGTGCATCTTCTACAACTTCTTCAGTCGCTTCGTAAGCAGCAGCAGCTTCTGCCTCTGCTGCAGCAGCATCAGCTTCTTGTTGTGCCATTTCGGCAGCTTTAATTGAATCCATTCGTGCTAAATCAGCAGCAGCTTTTTCTTCATCGCTTGGTCCACCACCACAAGATGCTAGGGCAAACATTCCTCCAATAAGAGAGAATAATAATACTTTTTTCATTGCTCGGTTAAATTTGTTTATGAGTAAGCCTCAAAGGTAATTTTTATTTAATCCTTGTCAAATGAATATGAAGTGCGGTTTCAAACTCATTATATTTGAGACACCAAATATTTTCAATGAAAACCACACTCTATTTCATTCTAACGTTCGCCATTATTGCAGGGGCGTGGTCTTGCACACCAAGACATGGCTGTACAGAAACAACTGCAGATAACTATGACGTAAACGCAGAGGACGATGACGGAACTTGTATTCCATCGAGAGATAAATTAATAGGAGAATTTGACTACACCAGCTTTTGGACTGATGTAGTTACTGGTATGGACACATTCGCATTCGGCACCATACAAATAACAGAAGCGAATACTGCCAATAATGCATACAATACCAATTTTGATGGGGCGCTCTTTTTGCAAGGTTCTGTTACACAAGACAATCTTTTGTTTGAAAACCACATTATCGGAACAGCCTCATACACTGGAATTGGAACTTGGCTACGCAACGACTCGGTAGATTTGGTACTAAACGTCACTTATAATGATGTTTTCCTTCCAATACCTCAACCTTTCACCTTCTACCTCACAAAAACACCTTAATTAGGTAACCAAGTTCTTCTACTTGCGTAGAGTGCTCAAACCTAATTATGTAGGATTGAGATTATTTGGTCTTTTTATTATCGCATTATTCATTGCCAGCTGTAAGAATGAAGGTTGTACAGACTTTGGTGCTGAAAACTATGACCCTGATGCAGTTGTTAATGATGGCTCTTGCATTTTAACCAGAGACAAATTTCTTGGGCGGTTTAGGGTTAACTCTGATTGCATTACTGACGATTACTACCGAACAATTTCGGCAACCCAAAACGAATACATCGTTGTAATAACTAACCTAGCAGATACGT
>CALCGD010000330.1 GCA_937900875.1 uncultured Flavobacteriales bacterium | reverse complement strand
CAGATTTGTTGATCTCTACCGCTACCTCATTCCTTCTGTTGATGAGTTGAAACGGGGGATTGTAACCCATGTACCAAGGCTCAGATTGAATCTCGATACCCATGGTTTTAAGCGTTGAAACCAGCTTATCTGCGTTCTCCTTGATCTTGGCATCATCTGCCCAACCACCAAAGCGGATGGCTACCACATACTTCTCTCCTACTTCAGAGAATTTCACGCCTCGGTCTTTCGGGGCAGGAAGTTCCTCTAGCTTCATTTCAGCAGGCATCACAAAACTCATCTGTGAACCCGATTCGTTGAAGGCCATGTGAACGGGTGCCGTCATGGCTATGGATTGACTCTTCTCGTTTCCACCGAAAATGTATCCGGCCAGCACCCGAAAATTCTGATTGGAACTGTTGCGATAGCTGCTGCTTGAATCCGTAACCGAGGCCATCACGGCCTTCGGGTAATAACGCGCTTCAAGTTGATTGTTCTTCCAAAGCACTTCGTACGGTTGTTGTTCTGTTTTGGCCATGTCCATGGATATGTAAGCCTGCGCTGCGACAAACGCCAAGAGCACTACAGCCACTATTATCAATACAATTCTCATTTTCTCTAAAGTTCTGAAAATGAAACACAAAGCGTGTGAGTTAGTTCACACGAGCAATTGTTTTGTTTAATGTTTAAATAAAAACAATTAACAGCTCTTCTTGTTTATCCCATATCAACCAAACGATGCAAGTGAAAGAAACGATATTATCAGTTACAGGTTTAGAGAAGTACTACGGTACTTTTCACGCACTGAAAGGACTGAATCTAGAAGTAAAACGTGGCGAAATCTTCGGTCTGTTGGGACCGAACGGTGCAGGAAAGACCACCATGATCCGAATTCTGGTGGGATTAATCAAACCGAATAAAGGAACTGTTCGCTATTTCGATAAAATTGACCTGAAAGACCTGAACGATGCCTTGCCGCGAATTGGCAGCATCATTGAAGAGCCTCGCTTCTACCCTTACTTGAGCGGGAAACTGAATTTGCACGTTTCGGCCCGATACTATCCAACGAAGATCAGCAACAAGCGTATTTCAGAATTGATTGAGCTGGTTGGACTGACAGGAAGAGAAAGCGACCGCGTTTCAACTTATTCGCAAGGCATGCGCCAACGATTGGGAATTGCACAAGCCATGCTCAACGACCCGGAGATCATCATTTTGGATGAACCGACAAACGGCCTCGACCCGAAAGGAATCATTGAACTGCGTCAGCTCATTATCCGCTTGAAAGAGGAATTCGGCAAGACCGTCATTCTCTCTTCACACATCCTTTCCGAAGTAGAACAAATGGCCGATAGCATGGCCATCATCAATAAAGGTGTGTGCGTTTCGCAAGGAAACGTATCTGAGTTGCTTTCCACAAACACGGTGAATGTGAGTTTGGAAACGAGCGACCTCCCTGCATCGAAAGTGATGATTGAAACGATGGGTTTCAAGGTAAGACAGGAACAGCAGACATTGGAGTTTCAAACAGAGTTGGAATCGATTCCGAAGGTGGTAGCCAAACTGACCGCTGCCGATCAGAAGATCTTTCGCCTCGACCACAGACGTAAACTGGAAGATTACTTCCTCAAACTGACTGCGGCATGAGACGGATTCTTGAAGCGGAGATCATCAAGGCGTTCACACGTCCTCGGAGCTACATCGGCATGGGTTCCATCATCGCATTGGTAGCGCTTATTGATGCCTCATTCTACTTCACAGGTAAAGAATACATCGACCTGCTGTTTCAGAATTTCGACCAGGTTTTCTCCTTGGAAGGCACGGTTGTGAACGGAAACCTCATCTGTTTCATCATCCTTCAAACGCTCATCATTCAGCTGCCGCTGTTGGTTGCCTTGGTAACGGGCGATCTCATCTCGGGCGAAGCCGCTATGGGAACACTGCGCTATTCCCTCACCAAGCCCATCAGCCGATTCAAGTTCATTTCCGCCAAGTGGATAACAGCCATGCTTTATTCCTTGGGAATTCTACTTCTGTTAGGCGTTTTCGCTTATGGATTGTCGTTGGTCATTTTCGGTCCTGGCGACCTGTTGGTGCTGAATGCCGATGGATTGGTGGTGATCCGCGATGCAGAGTTGTTCTGTCGATTCATGGCTGCATTCGTGTTCGCGTTCATCAGTTTGACAACTGTTGCTTCGCTTTCGTTGATGCTTTCGGCCTTCTCTAACAACAGCGTTGGACCAATTGTACTGACCATGGTTGTCATCATCGTTTTCACGGTTATCAGCTCGTTCGAAATGAGCTTTTTCGACCCCATCATGCCATTCCTATTCACCAATCACATGGGATTGTGGCGCAGACTCTTTTCAGACCCAATTCCGACTGCCGAAATCGTGCAATCCGCTGGCATTCTTGTGCTACACTCGCTCGTATTCTTCGGTATCACGCAATACCATTTTAAGAACAAAGACATTATCGAATAATGAAAAAATTAACCGCAATTACCTTATTAGTCGCTGCTACCAATTTCAGTTGGGCGCAGAACGCGAACGAAATCATCAAGAAGATTCGCACCAATTTTCAGACTATCAACGATTTGAAATGCGATGTGCAGATGAACTTCGACATTCCGGGCGTGGCCATTGAGAAGATCAATGGAAAGATGTTCTACAAGAAACCGGATAAATTCCGTGTGCAGACCAAGGGTTTGATCTTCCTGCCCAAGCAGAATCCGTTTGAGCAGTTGGAGTTGCTGGACGACCCAAGTTCGTACATCGCCATTTTGGCTGGAGAATCGGTGGTGAATGGCATTGCCTGCCACAACATCAACATCATTCCGAATAACCCCGAAGAGTTGGTGATCATGCGCTTGATGGTGGGAAAACAGGACGGTCGCATTCATAAATCGGAACTCACGTTGAAGCGCGAAGGAACCGTAACCTACTTCAACACTTACGCCAATGCAACCGATATTCTTCCGCGCGAAATGGAATTCATGGCCGATTTCCGAAGGTTCAAAATGCCGAAAGCAATCAGTGGCGATTTCAGCAGCACACCTGTTCGCCAAGATGAAGCGCAAGGAAAGTATGAGACGGGCAAGGTGAAAATGATTCTTTCTAACGTGGAATTGAACCGAAAAGTGGACGATAGCGTGTTTGTTGAAACGGGATCATGAAGAACATACTCATAATAGGAGCCAGTTCTGGAATTGGCAAGGCATTGGCTTTACAGTTAGCCAAGCAGGAAATTCGGGTATTTGGCACTTACAACCATACCGAATCATTATCAACTGAAAACATCGAATTCCACCATTTGAATGTACTGGATGAGGAACTTGAACTGGACTTCATCCCAGATGAATTGCACGGATTGGTGTATTGTCCAGGCAGCATCAACCTTAAGCCGTTTCACAGAATAAAACCAGAGGAATTTGCTTCCGATCTGCAATTGCAGACCATTGGTGCCATCAAGGTCATTCAGCAGGTTCTTCCAAAGCTGAAAGCGGGAAAAGGTTCCACTGTGCTTTTCTCCACCGTGGCCGTGCAACAAGGATTCAATTTCCATTCGCAAGTGGCTGTTTCAAAAGGCGCCATTGAAGGACTGACACGCGCATTGGCAGCCGAATTGGCGCCAACTGTTCGCGTTAATTGTATTGCCCCATCATTGACTGACACACCATTAGCGGAAAAGCTCCTGAACTCAGACCAGAAGCGCGAGGCCAACGCAGAGCGTCATCCGCTTAAACGAATTGGAACAAGCGAAGACATCGCCAATGCTACGGCCTTTCTCCTTTCCGAACAAAGCTCGTGGATGACGGGGCAAATTCTCAAAGTTGACGGAGGCATGTCTTCCATAAAAGCATAGAACTATGTTCGGATTATTCAAGAAGAAAACAGAGAAAGAGAAACTGCAGGAACGCTACAACAAGCTGATGCAGGAGGCATTCGAATTATCGAAGATCAATCGAACTGCAAGCGATAACAAGTATGCGCAGGCAGATGCCGTACAGAAGAAAATGGAAAGCTTGGATTCTTGAGTTTGCCCGTACCTTTTGAGAAAATCCAATGAAGGTCCTCCTCACCGGCACTACGGGATACATAGGCAAACGATTGCTTTTGCTCTTACTCGACCAAGGACACGAGGTTGTTTGCTGCGTTCGCGATGAGCAACGATTTCCAAAAACAGGGAAATATTCAAATCCACGCATTCAACTTCTTGAGATTGATTTTCTGGACGAAAATGCTTCGGATATCGTTCCAAAAGATATTGATGCTGCTTACTATCTGATACATTCCATGAGTGCCAGTACTTCCGACTTCGAAAGTCTGGAAGCCGATTCTGCTAAGAATTTCGTTCAGCTTATAAATCAAACGCAATGCAAGCAGATTATTTACTTCGGAGGCATCGTTAACGAAGAAGACCTTTCCAAACATCTCCGTTCGAGAAAAAATGTGGAAATGGTTCTGAGGGAAGCAAAAGCCCCTGTTACCGTTCTAAAAGCTGGAATCGTTGTCGGTTCAGGTAGCGCATCATTCGAAATCATTCGTGATCTGGTGGAAAAACTTCCCGTAATGATCACGCCAAAATGGTTGAACACGAAATGCCAGCCCATTGGTATTCGAAATGTACTGGAGTTTCTTATCGGGGTTCTTGGAAAGGAGTTCACGCTCAATAAATCGTACGATATTGGCGGTCCTGATGTGCTCACTTACAAGCAAATGCTCTTACAATTTGCCCAAGTTCGTGGCCTCAACAGATACATCATGATTGTTCCGGTCATGACTCCGAAGTTGTCTTCATATTGGCTGTATTTCGTTACGGCTACTTCCTTCAAGTTAGCAGCCAACTTGGTTGACAGTATGAAGATTGAAGTAATTGGCAAGCCGAATGACCTTGCTGAAAAGCTTGGAATCGTACCCTTATCGTACATTGAGTCTGTGAGGCTCGCTTTTCAGCGCATCGAACAAAATAACGTTGTGTCGAGTTGGAAGGATGCCCTCGCGTCAAGTTTTGCAGATAATACGCTTTACGACCACATCAACGTTCCGCAGCACGGCTGTTTTATCGACAGCAGAAGTATGCTGATTGGATCAAGCCAAGCTGAGGTTTTAGAAAACATTTGGCGCATTGGCGGAGAACGAGGTTGGTACTATGGCAACTGGCTCTGGAACATCAGAGGCTTCATGGATAAACTATTCGGAGGCGTTGGTCTGAGGCGAGGAAGGCGCAGCCCAACTGAGCTCATTGGAGGCGATTCTGTCGATTTTTGGCGGGTTCTAGTGGCAGACAAAGCCAACTCTAGGTTGCTCTTATATGCGGAGATGAAACTTCCTGGAGAGGCTTGGTTAGAGTTCAAGATAGAATCGAACGGAACAGAAAATCGATTGATTCAAACAGCCACATTCCGCCCTAAGGGTCTACTTGGCAGGCTTTACTGGTATTCTGTGCTTCCCTTCCACTTCTTCGTTTTCGAAGGAATGATGAAGAATATTGCCCGCTATCGAGCATAAAAAAACCGCTACCGAAATGAATCGATAGCGGTTTTTATCTTGATTGGATGGTACTTATTTCGGCATTACAACCGTGTCAATTGCATGAATTACGCCATTTGACGCAGCAACATCAGCAATTACAACTGTAGCAACATTTCCCTTCTCATCTGTAAGGATTACGTTCTTTCCTTTCAAAGAAGCAATCAGCTTTCCACCTTGTACGGTGGTGATTTCGAACTTTCCTTTGTTCTTCTTAATCGCTTCAATCACTGCAGCAGCCTTGAATTCTCCAGCTACCACGTGGTAAGTCAAAACAGCAGTTAGCGTTCCTTTAGCTTCTGGCTTCAATAGACCGTCTACAGTTCCTGCAGGAAGTTTGGCAAAAGCATCGTTCGTTGGAGCAAATACAGTAAATGGACCTTCGCTGCTCAACGTTTCAACCAAATCTGCTGCTTTTACGGCTGCTACCAGCGTGCTGAAATCTTTGTTACCTGCGGCAACACCAACGATAGTTTCACCATCTTTTCCACCGTTGTTTGCGAAAACTGCTGAACCGGTTACAGCTACCGTCATTAGGGCAATCATTACTTTTTTCATTTTACTTGTTTTTAAGTGTTTAGTTTGGAGGATAACAGGAGTAGGTTTATTTTGTTCAATTATTTTAACATAAGATTAAACAATAATGAAGATTGAACTCATTTCAGACCTCTTAGGTCCCGAAGGAGCAATTTATACGCTGGAGCAAGCCGCCAATCCACAGCGTTTTTTTTCAGGAAGTAGTGACAATC
>CALCGD010000329.1 GCA_937900875.1 uncultured Flavobacteriales bacterium | reverse complement strand
ATCATTGTGTGTTCAGATTCCAATTTATTGGCTCAATTCCATTCGATTGTAAAAAAGCATTGCTCTGAGAAAAGTGTTTGCAACCTAAAAACCCAGTATAAGCGGAGAACGGAGAGGGGTGAGGCGCCTTTAGAATGAGATGTCCATTATTTTTGTTGATGAGCGATTCTTTGTTCTGCGCATATTTCCCCCACAGGAGAAACACAAGCTTAGTTCTCTCATCGGATAGCTTTCGAATGGCAGTGTCTGTAAACTGCTCCCAACCTTTGCCTTGATGTGAGCCCGCATTGGCTTTTCTAACTGTTAGCGTTGCGTTTAGTAACAAGACTCCTTGTTTTGCCCAAGCAGTCAGGTTTCCAGAACTTGGTTCTTGAATGCCTAAATCGGCATCTAACTCCTTATATATATTCTTTAAGGATGGAGGAATTTTGATTCCGTCATTAACAGAAAAGCAAAGTCCGTGCGCTTGATTTTCGCCATGATAAGGGTCTTGTCCAAGAATAACTGCTTTTACTTTTGGAACTGGTGTTTCGTCAAAGGCCTTAAAGATTAAAGAGCCAGGAGGATAAATGATGTGGTTCTTTCGTTCTTCAACTAAGAACTCCCGTAATGTTGAAAAGTAGTCGGACTCAAACTCTTCCTTAAGCAAGGATTTCCAGCTTTGCTCCATCTTAGGTTTCACTTCTTTTAATGAATTCTCACTCACTTTTCAATATTCTATGTTGAAAACTAATCTCAAACCTTTCTTAGTGAAACACGTAACTGAACCAAAACAATAACTTTGCAGCGCAAAACGGCAACAATTAGTGTCTTTTAAGCGTTCTAAGAACACCCCAACAAATAAACCAATAGATATTTTGAAAAAGTCATCCATCATTTTTGCAGTTTTTGCAATTTCAGCTTTGTTCTTCTCTTCATGCAGAACTACTGAAAACTGCCCAGCATACGGTAAGGCTGACACTCCTGTTGAGCAGGGTGTAAACAGCTAATCTGCAGCTTTAGTATAGCAGAAACTAACAGTTTGTTTAAGCGATTCGCTTAAACTCAGCGCTACGGGGCAAGTAAGCGCGGCTTTTTCAAGCACCTTCCGATTTAGGTCAGTTAAGCCCCTATCTACAATTTCAAATTCTACTTTAACCTCAGATACTTTTCTTGGGTTTGCGCCCATTACCTTAGTTATTGTAATGGCTGTTCCTTCAATGTTTAGCTTTGATTCATTGGCTCTTATACCCATAATAGTAACCATACACGACCCTAGCGCGGTTGCCAATAAATCTGTAGGAGAAAAACTTCTACCCAATCCATTGTTGTCAATTGGTGCGTCCGTAATTAGTTCGGTGCCACTTTTTATGTGTGTAGCAATTGTGCTTAATTCACCTTTATAAATAACCTTACTTGTGACCATATTTGCAGAGATGTGTTTTTGATTGGTCAATGTAACTATCGAACTATTGATTTAGAAACGAAAAGACACTTTCATTTGTTCTTCCATCCTTTATTTACATTATGAACAGACTTCTTTATTCCGCATTCTTACTCTTTATTACGGTTCCAAGTTTTGCGCAATTCAAATATGTGCCAAAGGATATCTCTACAGCTCCAGATTGGGCGCAACTCATGTACACTGGCTCAGCTAATTTGTATGAAGTAGAAGATTTAAGAGCGGCATTCTATCAGACAAACACGTATAATAAAACAATCCACGAACGAAATTTTCAGCATTGGATTACGCAGGTTGGAAGATTAGCGGACGAACGCGGGGAAATACGTTCTGAGGCGCATTGGGAATCATCTTCGTCAGATAGAAGTGGTAACGCAATATGGGAACCAATTGGGCCTATGGAGACATTCAATTTAGGTTCTGAAGGTGGATTTCCTGTTTCATGGCAAAGCAATGCCTATTGTATGGATGCTTGCGCGGATAACTCAAATATAGTTGTAGCTGGAATTGAGGGCGGAGATTTATTCAGGTCTACCGACAAAGGATTGACTTGGAATGCTGTAACCGAAGGTCTTCCAATTGCCACACCTACGGCCGTTCGCATAGCACCTAGTAACTGTGATGTCATCTATTTTTTTGCCAATAATTCGTTGTATCGAACTGCAGATGGTGGTTCAAACTGGACTTTAGCTTATACCCTTAACTCGAGTGTTTATGAGATTGAGATACATCCAACAGATCCGAATACTTTGTTTTTAAGCGGTAGTGGCGGAGTTGCTAAATCCGTAGATGGAGGAAATTCATTTCAATCTATTTATACAGCAGCTTGTTGGGATGTGAAATATCATCCTACTAATTCAAGCATCGTTTACCTGCTTAAAACGAACTTGGCATCTAATAAATGCGAGTTTTTCAAATCGATAGATGGTGGAGATAGTTTTTCAATTCAAAGCAATGGATGGTATGCGCCAACTGTAGTTGCAGAAGCTGAAGATATTGGGGCTAAGATTGGTCTTTCAGCCGCTGCAGCAAACCAGGTATATGTAGCACTTATTGGCGCTAGTAAGGCGAATGATAACGGTTGGATTGGGGTTTATAAGAGTATAGATGCTGGTGCAACTTGGGCGAATCCTACTGGACTAGACGGTGGACCGTATGATGTGAATACGCATCCAAATTTGGCTTCCATAAACCCTGATGGAACCGGATTCCACCAAGGGTTTTACAATTTCGCAGTTGGTGTTTCTCAATCAGATCCCGACCGATTATGGGTTGGTTGTTTATCTCTCAGCCTCAGTACAGATGGTGGAGCAAATTTTGAACGCATAGGTGGTTATTCCGTAGGGCCAAACAGCATCGGCTGGATACATCCTGATTGTCAGGACATTGTAACGGTTGGCAATGATGTTTGGGTTGCAACAGATGGCGGCATCAACTATTCTTCGGATGATCTTGCTACGCATGAGTCTCGAAAAAAAGGCATTTACAACTCAACTTTTTGGGGATACAATCAAGGCTGGAATCAAGATATTATGGTAGGCGGTCGATATCACAATGGTAATACTGGCTATTTCGAAAACTATACTGAGGGCGAGCATTTGAGATTGGGAGGCGCAGAATCTCCAACGGGCTACGTAAATCCGCTTTTACCCCGAAAGGTTTATTTCTCTGACATCACCGACCATTATTTACCAGAGAATTTTACAGATCCAAAGATAAATACGGCTAACATGAGCCTTTATCCAACCGAAGGTTATTGGACTAGTGAGTCGAGCGAAGTGGAATTTGACCCACGCTATGCACAACACCTATATCTAGGAAAGGAGAACAAGCTTTATAAGTCTACCAATGAAGGTTTGAACTATGAAGCACTGAATAATTGGGGTTTGAATTCTATTGTTTACGAGTTGGAGGTTTGTCGTCAGAATCCAGAGAGACTGTATACGGTTGTAAGAACCAACGGCAGTGCCAGAATGTATGCTTCGACCAACGGTGGTACAGATTGGACCATGTCACCAGTTAATCCTGGGAACTCTGGGAAAATGGAAATATCTGTTGACCCAGCAAATGACGATATCGTTTGGGGGATAGAAGTGAATAGCTCATCTGTTTTTCGTACAACTGATGGCGGAACAACTTGGGAAGACATGTATACTGCGGAACTATCTGGTCATCAATTGCGAGATGTGATTGTGCAAGGCGGTTCAGATGTAGTTTACATCGCTAGCAATACAGCCGTGTTTTATTGGGATTCCAATGTATCTGATTGGGTTGACATGGGAGCAGGTCTTCCTGCCCGAATGGATGTGCTGGAAATGCGCATTTTTTACAAAGAGAGCAAGTTACGTTTAGCCGATAAGGGTAAAGGAATTTGGGAAGCTGAGTTGGTTGCCAGTTCTTCAACAATAGCTCAGCCAATGACTTTGAATGATGTGGTTTACTGTTCTAGAGATACAGTGCAATTCGATTGCTATTCCATAATTGATCACACGGGCGCTAGTTGGGCTTGGTCTTTTAATCCTCAACCAGAATTTGTTAGTTCTACAACCAGTAGAAACCCGAGAGTGGTATTAGGAACCAATGGCACTTTTACCGCTGAACTGACTATTTCTGATGGAAATGGTAACACAAGTTCTGGCGAAATTTCAATTGAAGTAAATAGCAATTGCAATGTTGATACTGTGCCAGGTATGACCATGGAATGCTTTGCAGTTGGAGACTATGCAAGTACTCCGAACTTCGGTCTCAGTACAAATACATTTACTATTTCAGCATGGGTTAAGCCTGATGGAATTCAACCTGATTACACAGGAATTGTAATGAACAACGGAACTTCAGGTGGCTTCAATTTTAGAGGTGGCAACAATACGCTTGGTTACCATTGGCCAGGCGGTCAGTGGTGGTTCGACTCAGGTTTAATAATTCCAACTGATGAATGGAGTTATGTAGCAATAGTGGTAACGCCATCTGACGTAACGCTTTATTTAAATGGAGTAGGAGTGACCCAAAATGTGTCAACTAGTCTAAATGACATAACAAGTATGTTGATTGGAAGCTACCAGAACTGGGGAAGCCGAAATTATACAGGACAAATTGACGAAGTGAGAATTTGGAATAGGTCACTTTCTCAGGAGGAAATTCGGGAATTAAGACACATAACGCTTACACAAACTATGATGGATGCGGATGATGATTTATTGGCGTATTATCAGTTTAATGAGTCAGAAGGGGGCGTTCTTGATAGGAAAGGAATCAATCACGCTTCGTTGGCTGGAGGTTCGCTACGTGTAAATTCAGATGGACCGTTTGGTAAAGGCGATGTCGATAGAATAACAATAGCTAGTACAGGAATTCATAGTTTCCCAAATTCAGAGTCAAGCATAGAATTTGCTTCTGGAGCGACAACTCCAAATGGAGAAGTAGTTTTTACCAGATTACATATTCTTCCGAATGTTCTGCCTACAAATAGCATCGATTTCGGAAGCTATTTTATCCTCAATAATTATGGGTCGAACAACATTTTTGAAGCCGAAAGATTAAGCCTATCGCCATTCAACTACACGCAGCCGGCACCTAACTGGCAAGCAGAATTGTACACAAGGAATGAAAACGCCTTTCAAAATGATTGGCAAAATGAATGCGTTGCAGATCAGATTACTTCATCGGGCTTAGAATTTGGAAGCAGTTGTGCAGTTTCTATCGCTGGCCAATTCCACCCTCTGTCAGATCAGTTTACATCAATTTCTGAAAATGAATCTGCAAATGTGGCGGTTTATCCAAACCCTGTTTCTCGGGCTGGAGAAGTAATTATTGAGAATTTTTCGGATGAACAAGTTCGCTTTTCATTGTATGAAATTGGTGGCAAGCTCGTTCAATCTGCAAATATTGAAGCTGGGAGTGAGTTTCATTTCACACCAAATTCTTCTAGCGGAGTGTACACGTATTCTCTTCAGGGAGCCGACTTTATTCGTAATGGCAGATTGGTAGTTGCCCAATAAGTGCTGAGAACAATATCAGCTTACATTGGTTCGTCTTATTGTTTGGTAACTGCTGCACATAACTTGGATAACATGTTATCGTAACTTTGCATCGATGCACAAGAAGGCTACATCGTCTATTCTAATTCTCTTAATCTGCGCTGTTTCAATGGGAACATTGATGGCGCAAGAAGACGGTACCCAACCACTTCCTGAAGTGCCAAAAGGCTCTGTTGCTGATAAGATTAAGGATAGGTCTTTTGACGACACGCAGGTTCTTCTTAAACAAGAATTTACTGGTGGAGCGATGCTTCACACACAAGGCTGGGGACTATTACTACGGAGAGCTAAGAACAAGACGTTCCTGAAAAAAAGATTGTTCGAACTTGAAGTTGTGAGCATGGAACATCCGAAAGAAGTGAGGTCTGTAAATCCGTATTACGAGAATTCCAACAGCTATAATTATGGCGAGTTAAATCAAATAGTGGTTTCTAGGGTTGGCTACGGAAGACATAATGTGCTTTACGCCAAGTTTGATAAAGGAGTTGAAATACGATACCTCTATGTTGGAGGGTTTTCGTTGGCTTGGGCAAAGCCTATTTATCTCGAAATCGGGTATCCAGCCATACCATATGAGTACGTTGCAACAGAACGATATGATCCCGATAAACATTCAGTAGATAATATTTTTGGACGATCATCTGTATTTAAGGGTATAGACAAAATGGGTTTTTACCCAGGGATGTACGGGAAATTCGGGTTTAGCTTTGAATATGCGCGGAAGCAGAAAAACGTTAGAAGTTTAGAGGCTGGGGTAATCATCGACTATTACATTCAAGATGTTCCGATGATGGCTTTGATCGATAACGACCCATATTACCTAACGTTTTACCTGGCCGTAAATTTCGGTTTCAAGTGGTATAGATAATGAGCGAAATAAAGACAGAAGAAGCAAGAGTTCCAAAGCCAAAATGGCTTCGAGTTAAATTGCCTACAGGCAAAGAATTTCAGAAAGTTCGAGGACTGGTTGATGAGCATAAGCTCCACACAATTTGTCAGAGCGGAAATTGTCCGAATATGGGCGAATGCTGGGGGGCTGGAACTGCAACATTCATGATTTTAGGAAATGTGTGCACACGTTCTTGCGGGTTTTGTTCGGTAAGTACTGGAAGGCCAGAAGAGGTGGATATTACTGAACCTTATAAAGTTGCCCAAAGCATTAAGCTTATGGAAGTGAAGCATGCTGTAATTACCTCGGTAGATAGAGATGATTTAGAAGATGGTGGTTCTGAAATTTGGACTGCAACGGTAAGAGCGGTTAGAAAACATTCTCCTGGTACTACTATGGAAACATTGATTCCAGATTTTAGAGGAGAGTGGCACAACCTTCAGCGTATTATTGATGTGGCGCCTGAGATTGTTTCTCACAACTTAGAAACAGTGAGAAGGCTTACAAAACAAGTTCGAATTCAGGCGAAATACGACAGAAGTCTAGAGGTACTTAAAAGGTTGAAAGATGCTGGGTTAAAGACTAAGTCTGGTGTTATGCTCGGTTTGGGAGAAACCAAAGAAGAGGTTATTGAAACCATGGAAGACCTAAGAAGTGTAGGAGTTGACATTCTTACGCTTGGTCAATACTTACAGCCAACTAAAAAGCACCTTCCAGTGTTTGAATTTGTTACTCCAGATCAGTTCAAAGAGTATGAAATACTTGGGCTAGAAATGGGATTCAGGTTTGTGGAAAGTGGTCCGTTAGTAAGGTCATCTTACCATGCTGAGAAGCATCTGTTTTAGAAAGCATTGAATCTCAATGGTTTAGAAGTGTAATTATTGCCAGATTTTTGAGCAAATAACACGTGTAGCAGACACTTCCAGCACATCTTCTTTTTCTATATTTGCCCTCCAACCGTATTTACAGTGCCAAACGGAAGGACATTATTTTACGATACAAATCATGATGAAAAAATATCTACTTAGTACAGCGTTTCTTTTTTCGATTTTCGGAGTCTTTGCTCAGAATCATGATCACAGTGTTTGTGGTTCTGATCACGTATTACAGCAAGAGTTGCAAGACCCAGAAAATCGCGCCAAGTATGACAGTTTTCAAGAATCCATTCTTCGCTATACATCAGACCCATCTGTGTCAGTTGTAAGAGAAAATGGCGTTAGAATTATTCCAGTTGTGTTTCACATTCTTCATGATGGAGGTAATGAGAATATTGGAATGAATAAGGTACAGCAGCAATTAGATGTCCTTAATGAAGACTACAGAAGACTAAATCCAGACACAGTAAATACTCCAGAGCGTTTTTACGGAGACACTGAATACACACACTTCACTTTCAATTCAGACTCTATACTTGGGTTTGTTGATGATTCATCTTACATCAAATTGTACAACCTACAAGGAACAAGCTTTGCTTTTCACTTCAACGATGGATCAGGAAACTTTTCTGATTCTTTAGCTCCAAATTTTAATCAGGTAGTAGAGGTAAATATTGCGAGCAACGCAGATACTGCTGCAATTGCGATGGCATTGGCTTCCGCGGTTAACGCACAAACAGGTTTATCTGCTTCTTATGTTAATGATGAAGACGGACATAGAGTTGAGGTAATGACCGCTGGACTAGGATATGTGGATGATGTTCTTGTTGCAGGTCTATTATTAATCAGTCCTGAAATCGCGCAGCAAGGAAAATACGTTCCAGCCGATTCCAACATTGAATTTAGATTAGCCACAAAAGACCCTCTTGGAAATTGCACCGATGGAGTAGTTCGGATTTTCACTTCCAAGACGAACGATGCAAACAATGGTACTGGCTTTAAAGGCGAAAGCTATTGGAACGCTTATTCCTATTTAAACGTTTGGGTTGTAAACAACATTAACATGGAGATTGAAGGTGGAGGTACCGTTCTTGGGTATGCACAATTTCCAGCCTCAGGTCTACTTTCTACAGATGGTATTGCTGTTATTGCCTCAAATATTGACACTAGAAATAGTGGAGGAAGAACAGCAACTCACGAAGTTGGTCACTGGTTAAGCCTTATTCATATTTGGGGAGACCAGCAATGTGGTTCTGATAATGTATTAGACACACCCATCCACAATGGGCCTAACTACGGTGTTTGCGGTAACAACCCAGCATTTTTAGGTCAGTTTGGAGGTTCTTCAGATTTCTTTGCTACTCCATACAATACCCCTGGTTGTGATCCTGATAACCCAGATGGCGAAATGTTTATGAACTATATGGACTATTCTAGCGATATGTGTATGAACACCTTTACGCTCGGACAAAAAGCTAGAATGGATTACACTCTTCATGGTGATGCTAATGATCCTGGTATTAGATCTTTCCTAGTTAGCGCAACTAACCTAGAAGCTACCGGGGTTGCCGATCCTTACACTCAGCCAGATTGTGCTCCTGTTTCATTGTTTTATTTTCAGCAGTCTGGTGGGTTTGCAAGCCAGAGAATGATTTGTGTTGGTGAAGATGTAAGATTTGAGGAGAGCGCATATAACGGTGCAGTTGATGATTTCAATTGGACTTTTGCAGGCGGAGAGCCATCCACATCTAGCAGCGCAAATCCTACCATCGATTACAATTCACCTGGTGTATATGATGTAACATTGGAAGTGTCTAATTCAATTGGAAATGATTCTCACACAGAGGAAAACATGGTAATTGTGAGTTCAACAACTGCTCAATTCCAAAGCAGCTGGGGTTATGTAGATAGTTTCTGGGGAGAACAAGATTTCCTAGATAACTATTACGTGTTCAACCAAGATGGCTCAACAAACAAGTGGGAATGGTTTTACGGCCAAGATGGTGGTAGTACTGGTTGGGAATCAGTTAGAATGTTGAACATTGGTAATGATTTAGGTGAAGTTGATGAATTAGTTTCTCCTTCATACGATCTTTCATCTGTAAACAGTCCAACGCTTAAGTTCCGTTATTCTGGAGCTGCTGTAGACAATACACCAGATGACGAACTTAGAATTCTTGCTTCTGATGATTGCGGAGAATCTTGGTCAACAAGAGAAACCATGTCTGGTTTCGAACTGACAAACGCTGGTTTGGTTGCAAATAGCTATCGTCCATCAGCAAATAGCCCTTGGACAGATATTAGCGTTGGATTAGGTTCTTTCGCAAACGAAAGCAACGTTAGAATCATGTTCAGATGGATTTCTGGAGATAGAAGCAACAACTTCTACATTGATGACATATCGTTGGCCGGTAGTCCATTAGGAATGGAAGATCTTGAGCGTCAGATTGATTTGTCAATTGCTCCAAACCCAACTTCAAACGTTACATCTGTTACTATGACTTTGCTAGATGCAGCTAAAATTCAATTGCAAGTGATTGACGTTCTTGGAAAAGATGCTCAAGTAATCCTAACGAGAGATATGACAAATGGAACTCATAAGTTCGATATTGATCTTTCTGCTTACGCAGCTGGCGTTTACTACCTCAGAATTGCGGTTGACAATGACATGATTGTGAAGAAAATCGTTAAGAACTGATATTAGTCTAATTAACTTATCGAAAGCCTCCCGATATTCGGGGGGCTTTTTTATTTAAACACATTGAGATGAGAGTAGCGATAAATGGATTTGGGAGAATCGGGAGAATAACCTTACGAGCATTACTGAAGAAAAAAAACGTTGAGGTTGTTGCAATCAATGACCTAACAGATGTGCGTACGCTTGCACATCTGTTTAAGTATGATTCTGTGCACAGACAATTTGAAGGTACAGTTGAGTGGTCTCAGAACGAACTTGTTATTAACGGAAGTTCGATTCAGGTTTTTGCAGAGAGAGACCCCTCTAAATTACCTTGGAAGAAACTGGGAGTAGATGTGGTAATTGAGTCAACGGGTTTGTTTAGAACCAGAGAAACTGCTTCTGCGCATTTAACCGCAGGCGCGAAGCAAGTAATCATTTCGGCACCAGCAAAAGATAAGGATATACCCTCAGTTGTTCTTGGCGTAAATGATGAGAATATTGACATGAAGTCGGACATTATTAGCAACGCTTCGTGTACCACCAATTGTGCTGCTCCAATGGTAAAGGTGTTGGAGGATGCAGTTCATGTTGAAAGCATATTTGTTTCCACGGTTCACTCGTATACAGGCGACCAACGATTGCATGATTCACCGCATTCTGATTTGAGAAGAGCTAGAGCAGCAGCCAATTCAATTATTCCAACCACAACTGGTGCTGCCAAAGCACTAGGAAGAATATTCCCTCATTTAGAAGGACACTTGGGCGGTGCCGGAATTCGAGTGCCAGTTCTCAACGGCTCACTTACAGACCTTACCTGTATGGTTCATTCAGATATTGATGAACAAGGAGTAAATGAACTTTTTCGAAAAGCTGCTTTGACTGGTCCGTTAAAAGGAATATTGGAATATACAGAAGACCCTATTGTTTCTTGCGATATCATCAGCAATCCACACAGTTGCATCTTCGATTCTGGCCTTACTTCCGTAATTGGAAAGATGGTGAAAGTGGTTGGTTGGTACGATAATGAAGCTGGCTATTCAAACCGAATGGCAGATCTTGTTGCTAGACTAGGAAGCTAGTTAGACTTAGCTTTGATTACTTTACGATAAAGGTTTTCGTAAATAGGAATAATGTCCGCTTTGCTGAAGGTTTTTGCACGATTAAACGCCTGCTGTTTGAAGGTGTGCATTAGAGCATCATCCTTAAGGAGTTTTAGTGTATTGTTGGCCATATCATCTATGTCTCCAACATCACTCAAAAAACCAGTTTCCCCGTGCAAATTAATTTCTGGAATGCCACCAGTGTTGGTTGAAATGACAGGAACCCTGGAAGCCATTGCTTCCAAGGCGGCAAGCCCAAAACTCTCAGTTTCGGACGTAAGTAAAAACACATCGGCTACCGAGTAGACTTCTTCAATATTTTTCAGTTTACCAAGAAAATGTACATCAGAACAACTGCCAATTTCTCTGCAAAGAGCTTCTATTTTAGGCCTATCAGGCCCATCACCAGCAAACAACAATTTGCAAGGAATTTCTTCCCGAACCTTCATAAACACACGAATAATGTCTTCAACTCGCTTTACAGGGCGAAAATTTGAAGCGTGAAAAAGAATTCGTTCTCCCTTAGGTGCAAATGCTTTAATGACACCCTCGGTTGAACAGCCTTCATAACGAGATAAATCAATAAAATTGGGAATGACTTCTATGTCACGGGTTACATCAAAATGTTCGTACGTGTCTTGTTTTAAGCTTTCAGAAACTGCGGTTACCGCATCAGATTGATTTATCGCGAAGGTAATTACAGGCTCAAACGAAGCGTCTTTACCTACAAGCGTGATGTCGGTTCCATGAAGAGTGGTGACAAATGGAATGTAAATGCCTTGAGACTTAAGAATTTCTCGAGCCATAAAAGCCGCTGATGCATGTGGAATGGCGTAGTGAACATGAAGAATGTCAAGCTTTTCGTGTTTAACTACATCTACAATTCTACTGGCTAATACCAGTTCGTATGGCTGATAATCGAACAATGGGTAATCGCTAACTCGCACCTCATGATAATGGAGATTAGCAAGAAAACGGTCAAATCTTACTGGCAAGTCGTAGGTAATGAAGTGCACATCGTGCCCTTCCATGGCTAATTCTTTACCTAACTCGGTGGCAACGACCCCGCTTCCGCCAAAGGTGGGATAACAAACAATTCCTATTCTCATTTCTTTAAACCAATCGGTTTAGCAAAAACGTAATAAGCTCATCAATTGTTCGGTCGTGATTCTTACTGTATTCACGTTTAAACCTATTGGCAATAATAGCGCACACAGTGGCGCATTCATGTCCAAGCGCTTTTCCTAACCCAAATAGGGCAGAGGTTTCCATTTCAAAGTTCGTGACTCGATGTCCATTGAAATGAAACTTGTTCAGTCTTTCATTCAAGTCAGGAACAGTAGGCTTTAGCCGAAGCTGTCTGCCTTGTGGACCGTAAAAGCCATTTGCCGTAGCGGTCAATCCTTGATACGTACCTTCTCTTAATAATTCTAAAAGTGTTTTGGACCCTTCTACTATATACGGTCTTGGAAATTCTTTTTTCCAATCCGTTTGCTCCATAAACGCATCTGTAAGCTCGGTATCCTCGATTTCAGCACACTTCTCATAATAATTAAGCACCCCATCAAATCCGATACCGTGTGTGGAAAGTAAAAAGCTATCTACTGGAATATCTTCTTGCAATGAGCCACTGGTACCAAGTCGAATAAGGTTCAACTTTTTGGATTCTGGTTTGACTGTTCTTGTTTTTAGATCAATGTTTACCAGAGCGTCAAGCTCATTAATCACAATGTCAATGTTATCTGTTCCTATCCCAGTCGATAACACAGTGAGTCTTTTACCTCCCAACAAACCAGTGTGAGTTAAAAACTCTCGTTTTTGTCCGGTATATTCTATAGAATCAAAGTGCTTTGATATTTTCCCCACCCTCCCCTGGTCACCAACAAGAATGATGGTGTCTGCGATATTTTCTGGAAGTAAATCAAGATGATAGATACTTCCATTTTCGTTTAAAACAAGTTCAGATTCTGCTATTCTCTCCATTCCCTTTTTTTTACCTTTGCAGCCGCAATCTCAAAGCTATGAATAATCAAGACAAACCAGGAGCAATACTTGTACCGATCGACTACTCGGAACAATCCATTATAGCACTAGAACAAGCAGTTAGCTTATCTAAGGTTTTTAATAGTGAAATACACATTTTAAACGTTGTTAGTGAGGAATTCTCATTGTCTAAACTGTTCGATGATTCAGACAAACTCGCGTTTGAAAAACGTGCTGAAGCAAAAATAAAAGAGTTTGTGGCTGAAAAGAGTAAGGTTTATGGTGTTGATCTGAAGCCGATACAAGTTCACGGCAAAATTTATGAGCAAATTGTAAATACAGCAGATATTATCAACGCTCAGTTTATTGTGATGGGCACTGCAGGGTCTTCTAGCCTGAAGAAAAAGTTTATTGGTTCTAACGCTCTCAGGGTGGTTAGAGAGTCTCATAAACCAGTCATAACCATTAAGGGAAAACATCATCGAAAGGGTTGTCAGAATATTGTTTTACCGCTCGATTTAACCAAGGAAACGAAAGAAAAAGTTGCAAAGGCAATTGAGTTTGCCAAGAGATTTGGTTCTATTATCAGAGTGGTTTCTGTGCTTCTAACTAACGATGAGTTTATAGTAAACCGTTTGACCAGACAGCTTGATCAAGTTAAGAAGTACATTATGGAGCAGGGTGTAGATTGCACCGCAGAAATTGTAAGAGATACCAAAGGGGGGCATTCATTAGCTGATAGCATTATCGATTATGCCACCAAAACCAAAGGTGATTTGATTATGGTAATGACACAGCAGGAACAAGAGTTTACCGATTATTTTATCGGGTCTTCTGCCCAAGGAATCATTAATAGTTCCGATATTCCAGTGTTAAGTATTATTCCAACACCAAAGAAGGATACAACGGTATTCCATCCGTATTGATAAATATTTTAGTTTAAGAAGATGATTTTAAGCGAGTTTACGATTAACACGATTACAGTTCCTACAGATTTTTCTAAGTCTGCTTACGTTGCAATAGACCATGCGGTGTCTCTTGCCCAAAAGTATGATGCCACAATTATGTTGGTGCATGTTTTAGAAACTGGAGCGTATCAAGGAATTTTTTCTCCAAGTAAGAAAACTGAATACCACGAGCTGGAAAGCGCTCAGCTCAAACTTCAAGAAGAAGCTCATAAACTTGAGCAAGAAACAGGTTTGAGTGTTTCTCAACAAGTAGTTAGCGGTAGAATTTATGAGGAAATTGTTCGGGTGGCTAATGAAGTAGATTCAGACCTTATCGTAATGGGAACGCATGGTGTTTCTGGATGGGCCGAATTTTTTGTTGGTTCTAACGCTTTTAAGGTAGTTACTCAGTCCCCTTGTCCAGTACTTTCAATTCAAGAAACTTCTTCAAAGAAAGAGCTTCTAAATATTATTCTTCCGATTGATAGCACTCCGGAGACAAGACAAAAAGTGAGGTACGCTGCTTCATTAGCTAAGAAGTACGGTTCAACAATTCACATTGCAAGCTTGCTAACGGATGAAGATCCAGATTTAAAGTTTGATTTTGAGAAAAAGGTTAAACAGATTACCGAATACTTGGATAGAGAGGAAATTGCTCATACAGAGTCGAACCTGGTAGGAAGTAATTTGGCCACTATGACTATGAATTTTGCTGAATCAAAAGGTGGGAATCTAATCGTGATGATGACTGAGCAAGAATCTAACTTAACAGGTTTTTTAATGGGACCGTTTGCTCAACAAGTGGTAAACCATTCTAAAATTCCAGTACTGAGCGTTTCTCCTGAAGAAGGGGGAGGCTTCTCGTTCTCCTAAGACCTAGGGTGAAACTCAATAATATTTGACCTCAGATAGTCACGGTCTAGGTGCGTGTAAATTTCCGTTGTGGTAATAGACTCGTGGCCAAGCATGTCTTGGACAGCTCTCAAATCTGCGCCTCCTTCAATTAAATGTGTTGCAAAACTATGGCGTAATGTATGTGGACTAATGCTCTTTTTTATTCCACATTTTTCGGCAGTTTGTTTTACAATATTGAATACCATGACGCGTGAAAGGGGACTGCCTCTTCTATTCAGAAAAACGAAGTCATCAGCTCCTTTTTTTATGTCGAGATGAAGCCGCGCTCCTTTTAAGTACTGCCCTATTCTCTTAGCTGAGATTCCGCCTAAAGGCACTAATCGTTCTTTGCTGCCTTTACCCAGAATTCGCATAAACCCATCGTTGAAATAGATATTGCTTATTTTAAGGTTAACGAGTTCAGAAACGCGCAGACCAGAACCATAAAGCGTTTCTAAAATAGCTCGGTTTCGTTCTCCTTCAGGCTTGCTTAAATCCAAACTTTCTATCATTTCAATAATTTCTTCTCGAGAAAGAGTGTCTGGCAATTTCCTCCCAATTTTTGGTGTTTCAAGCAATTCACTGGGGTTTACTTCAATCTTGTCCTCAAGCAATAGGTATTTATAGAAGGCTCTAATTCCGCTTACCATTCGGCTTTGAGTATTGGCGCTTAACCCAATTTCAGCAATTTGTTGGACAAAGCTTTTTAGAAAATCAACGGTAAGTTCTGTTGGGAGAGAAACTTCATTAGACAGGCTCGCAAAGCTTTGTAGTTGCCCAATATCTCTTACATAGGCCTCTACGGTATTGGCTGATAGTGACCGCTCCAGCTGGAGGTATGATTTAAAACCTTGAATAGCTCGTTGCCAGTCCATATTCGAAGTTATATCTTGCCCGTAAATTACTGAAGAGTGAAAATTCTAGTTAT
>CALCGD010000328.1 GCA_937900875.1 uncultured Flavobacteriales bacterium | reverse complement strand
ATGTATTCCTGCAGCCCGAGGTTGACAAGAATCGGAATAGTGAACACCGTGATTAAGCTAGCGATGGCTGTGAGGGTAATGCTCAATGCCACATCGCCCTTGGCCAGATTGGTAATGAGGTTGGTGGTAGCACCGCCCGGACAAGCCGCCAGAAGGATGAAACCAACAGCCAGTTCAGGTTCAAGCGGAATGACAGACAGCAAGCCGAACGTGAACAGTGGCATGGCTATCAATTTGAGGATGACACCAATAGCAACCGCTTTCGGAAAGCGGAGTACGCGTCTGAAATCATCTACCACAAGGGAAAGTCCCATGCCCATCATGATGATGAAAAGAGCGAGCGGAAGAAATATTTGTGTGATGATGTTGGTTTCCATCGTGTTTCGAATGAATTGGAAATGTATGGAATTCGGTAGAGATTTGTTAAATCTTGCACAGGTGCGTTTATAAATCGTTCGCGTGCATAGGTAGATTTAAACACGCGTTACAAACGCGCGCCAGCGTTGACTTGTTTGAGCATAGCTACGGTTTCTGACTATAGCAGTCAAAAAAAGCGCAGCCAGACACGTGCCAATAAGAAAGTGGATGATCGGATAGTTCAACGAATGCGTGTTTCTCTCGCAAAGCAAAACAAGCGCTAATGGTGGTTTGCTTTACAGTGAAATCTTACTGAGGTCAATTTTAAAAAGCTCAGCAGCATTTTTCCACATAATGAGTTCCTTTTTGTCATCTGCCAACTCAAGTTGATTCATGAACTTCAAGTACGATTTCATGTTAGAAATGGGCCAATCGGTACCGTAAAGAAGATAATTAGGGTCGCCAGCAAAGGTAATCATCTCCTCAATTTCCTTTTTCATATAACGCTCAAACTTCTCTGAAAAATCGCCTAGTACAAGGCCCGAAATATCAGCGTAAACGTTCTTGTTCTTATACACCACTTCCATACAATCTTTTATCCATGGATTTCCCACATGGCAGATTACAATCTTCATGTCTGGATAATCAACCGCGAGGTCGTCAATGTGTAACGGGTGCGAATATTTCACCTTCCCGGTAGGAGCATAGGTGTCGCCCGAATGAAACATCACAGGCACATCATATTCCACGGCCATTTCGTACATCAGTTTCAAGCGGATGTCATTCGGATAAAAAGGCTCGTAGCCAGGGTAAAACTTCAATCCCTTTATCAAGCCATCTTCTAAGTATTCGCTTATTTCACGCACATCTCGATGGTCGTAATGCAAGTAACTAATACCCGAAACCACTCCTAAATTATTACGGTCTCTGATGGCTTCAACCACTTGTTTTGTGCTCGGCCTGTGTTCGTTTACTTTATAAGAGGATAGGACCAAAGCATAATCAACTTTGTTCTCTATCATATTGTCAGTCAGTCCATTAAGGCAATCATCTAATGAGCTTACTCGGTCTTCATGGTAATTGTTGATGTGTGTGTGAACGTCTATAATCATCAGTAAATGGCTTTTTGGTAAAATAAGGAACAACTACTTAAGGTCAATCCAACAAACCGGTAATGGGTAATGATAAGAGGAATTCATGCCTCAAAACCCTAAAGGGCTTTCTTTACAAACGGAATGAAGAGTAGAGTAGTCTTGATCAGTGATACATACGCACGCCATCGCGTTTTTTCTTTCAAGGTTTTACTAAGCGGTCAAACTCAGCAAGAAATTCTGATTTTTCTGCTTCGGAATAAACACTAGAATTTGCTAGGCTCTTCTTAAACTTTACAGCAAGGGCCGAAATGTTTTCTGAGAGATGCATACGCGCTTCGATAATGCCCAGATATGCTTCCGAAAAATTAGGATAGTTATCAAGCAGTATATTCCAAGCTTCGATGGCCTTATCGTATTCAGAATTATTGAAATACTCCCATCCCTTGCCATTCAGAATACCCAGCGAAAAACACAAAGGTTTGCCATAGTGAGCAGCAATAGTGGCCTCCAATTCCTTAAGTTCTGCTAGGCCATTAGCCGCTCTTCGAGAGTAGGCTAATTGCTGGGAATACCAAAACTCGAACACATCGTAAAGCGCAGGGGCAATAATTAACCCAGGGGTTACATTGTGGTCTGCATCCTTAAATAGTTGCCCATCGAAATTGAGATTTTTGTGCTTGATGGGCCCAATCACGGATTCCATTGCCTTGTAGTCTTCTGGATAGTCGTTGCCAATTCCGAAGCGGTAATAGAGCGTAGAAGGGTGTTTCTCGCCAATAATTATGGCCATAGAATCAGTAAGACTGACATTTTTTTCACTAAAGAACGGACTGAGCGAAATGACTCCATTCAATTGCTCGGTTCTTGAATGAAGTAGGCCCGTTGTAAAATAGCCGTAGCGCGAATGACCAATGAACAGTCGAAACTTGTTTGCCTTGAATCTCTTTTCAGCCAATGGCAGCAGCTCATCAAATAGGAAAGCCTCATTGGCTTCGGCCATGCCATTGGCATCAGATGCTCGGTGCAAGGTTTCTGTGTACCGATGTTCTTCGTCAGAGGCAATGCTGATAATGATGCAAGAAGGCATCTGCTCATTGCTCGTCAGGTAATCGATAGTATTCAGAATATAGGTGTGACTCCGCGGGTTTTGACGATCAAAGACCACAATAACAGGGAAATCCTTGTCAGTATCCTGCTGCCATTCAAAGGGAACGGTGATGGTAATCGGGCGGTCGTACCCCAGTTGTTTGGAGGCGATGGTGGTGTCGAGCAATACTTTGTAACGCTCAAACTCTTGTGCGTTGACGCTGGATGAGCAAATGAGTAGGCAGAAGATAAAATGGACGAACGTTCGGTTCAAATGCATTGCTATTTGTATTTGGCTGGAAGATAATGGAAAGTATTATTTGCTAAACGCACGCTGGTAGCCGTTACAAATACGCTCTCCAACTAGAAATGCCGTTACCAGAGAAAATGCAACCAGCAAATTTACCCCAGTATAATATTGGTTCCAATAAAGAGAAGGGGAATGCTCTTGCCGCTGATGGTGTTTGAATGAGACTCTGATATAGATTTAAATTCGAGCGTATGAAAACTGCTACTTAGCTGAATTTTTAGTCTTTAATTCTAAAGTATTCACTCTTGGAACTCCTGTGTCGAGTATTACAACATGCGCGCTAGCTATTATTACGACAGTCAGAGATGCTGATACACCAGTTTTGCTGTTGATGTTAGTGTAATAACCTTTAGAACATAAGTTTTAGCACTTGTTATTGCAGTATTAAGACTTAACACATGCGTACTGACTGTTGAAACTCCCGTATTGAAAGTCGAAATGCAGGTGTTTCCTGCTTAATAGTCCTGTATTTACCGTTTGATAGATGTAAAGCCTTCAGGGATACATCACAGATCATTTGTGATGTATCAACTGTCTCGTTTGATGGCCACTTTTTGATCTGCGATGCATCCAGTATTGTTTTTTGGCGTACGAGGTAGAAGTTGCAAGCTGGCGCTGGCGGGGACTTACTTCAAAAGAACTCCATTCATATGCTCACCAGACATAGAATTATTTGAGTAATTATAATCACAGTGGTAAACGTTGGTGTCCCCGTATTTAAGATTTAATATTCGAATGTTGCCAGTGTAGGTGTCGATTATATATTGCTCATCACGATTGGCTTTAACATCAAGTTGGTATCTGCTTTTTTCTGAACATCCCAATAACACTGACATAGCAACAATTAGAAAAAGTTTATTCTGATTCATTATTTCATCTTCTTCAGATGAGCCTCACTTGGATTTTCAGGGTAAACTCGTTTAAAGGTCAATTCAAATTCTTCACCATCACGGGAAACTATTGTTTTAAATCCGTTAGATGCTTCGCAAACTCGATAAGCAACTATCAATTGCATCGCGGCCATCTCTACTGAAAGCTTGAATTGTTTTTCGTTCTTCATGTAATTACAAAGCTTTCAACTCACTCACCAGCTCCGTCAATACCTTCTTGGCATCGCCAAAGAGCATGCTGCTCTTATCGCGGTAAAAGAGGTCGTTGTCAATACCAGCGTAACCCACGTTCATAGAACGCTTGTTAATCACCGTGTGCTTGGCGTCTTCCACATTAAGGATAGGCATACCATAAATAGGCGAAGCTGGGTCTTCCTTAGCGGCAGGGTTCACTACATCGTTGGCACCTAGCACAAGCACCACATCACACGTAGCAAACTCAGGGTTAATGTCTTCCATTTCCACCAGTTTGTCGTACTCCACGTTGCTCTCTGCAAGCAGCACGTTCATGTGTCCGGGCATACGTCCCGCCACGGGATGAATAGCGTATTTCACTTCCACGCCACGGCTGGTAAGAATGCTTTCCATTTCGTTTACTACGTGCTGCGCTTGTGCAACCGCCAATCCATATCCAGGAACGATAATCACCTTAGAAGAGTAGTTGAGCAATACCGCAAGGTCGCTTGGGTTGGTCTGCTTGTACGATTTCTGCGTGCCATCACCACTAGCGGCAACTGCAGCACCACCCGTACCAAAAGCACCAAAGATTACCGCGGTTAAGGAGCGGTTCATTCCTTTACACATTACAACGGTAAGAATGGTTCCGGCAGAACCCACCAAAATACCACCTGTAAGCATGGCCATGTTTCCGTAAAGGAATCCGCCAAAGGCAGCTGCCATACCTGTAAATGAGTTCAAAAGCGAGATAACTACGGGCATATCGGCACCACCAATTGGTAGCACGAAGAGTACGCCATAGCTTAAACTCAAAGCAAGAAGAATATAGACCCACATGTCAACACTTTCTACACCAATGTGGCCTCCTGCTAAGCAGATGGTTAAACCTACAGCGGCAATAATGAGCCCTGTATTCATCACGTTGTAAAAAGGCAGTCGGATATCCTTTTTCAAGTTGCCGTTCAACTTCAAGAAAGCAATCATACTACCCGCAAACGAGGTACTACCGATTACTAATCCAGCATAAATGGTTAGCAGGATAAGCATAGAAGCGTTCGGGTCGTGCGCATAATGCGGAAACTCAATAAGCCCAATAATAGCCGCACAAGCACCGCCCATTCCGTTAAA
>CALCGD010000327.1 GCA_937900875.1 uncultured Flavobacteriales bacterium | reverse complement strand
AAAAGTTCTCCAATCATTGAAAAATTCATGCTTGATTACCGAAAAATAGTTCCTTTTTTAGAAGAGGACGAGCAAATGCATCCGCATATGGTTAACACCAAGGAATTCTTGATGAAAGTTGAATTGCCGGAAGTTTAATTAGAGTTTGTCTGGGTCGTTTCCCATCAAAACATATTGGATCAAATTGGCGCCCATTTGCAGCGCTTTCGTTCTTGCTGCATCGCTGTCGTCATGCACTTCTGGGCTTTCCCAACCATCGCCTAAGTCACATTCGTAAGAATAGAAAAGCACTATTCTACCATTATGAACAATGGCCAAACCTTCTGGACGATTATCATCATGTTCATGAATTTTTGGTAAGCCATTATTGAAGTTGTATTTCTGATGATAAATCGGATGTGAAAAAGGTAATTCAATCAATTCGTATTCAGGAAAGACCTTTTTAATCTCACTTCTCACAAATTGATCCATTCCATAATTATCATCTATATGAAGAAATCCGCCAGACATGAGATATTTTCTCAAGTTTTGTACCTCTTGGTCTGAGAAAATCACATTTCCATGCCCGGTCATGTGCACAAAAGGAAACTTGAAAAGTTCCTTGGAGCCAATTTCTACGACTTCTTGTTCTGAGTCTATCGTAGTCTTTAACTCTTGATTACAGAATTGAATGAGGTTGGGAATGGAGGTAGTGAGATTTGCGTACCAATCCCCTCCACCATTGTATTTCAAAACGGCTAATTTGAAATTCTGTCCAGAGCAAATTGAGGCAGAAATCAGCAAAACAAAAAACGTGGTTACAACTTTCATCCCTTCAAATAATTCATCACCGAAAGTGCAAATATTCCAGCGGTTTCTGTTCGTAAACGGCTTTTTCCTAGATCTATTTCGGTAGCGCCCTGTTTTATGGCCACTTCAATTTCTCCCTCCGTAAAATCGCCCTCAGCCCCAATCATTATCCAAGAATCGGTTTGTAATTGATTGCTTAGTCGCACCTTTTCTGCATCTCGACAATGAGCGATCAGTAACGGTTCATTTGCCGTTTTGATAAAATCAGAATAAGAAGTGAGCTCATGCAATTTTGGTAGCCAATTTCGTTGGCTTTGTTTCATTGCTGCAAGCAGCACTTTTTCGCTACGCTCTTGTTTCAAAATTCGCCTTTCCGAATTGGAACAGAGAATTGGGCAAATTTCTGAAACTCCAATTTCCACTGCCTTTTCTAAAAACCACTCAAAGCGGTCGATGCTTTTTGTTGGGGCAAGTGCGATTTTTGGTAAAACGGGTTCTTTCTCAGTTGTTTGCTTCAAAATATCAAACGAACAACTTCTTTTTGAAATCTCGCTTATTTGGGCTAAAACTCGCACCCCTTTCCCATCCGACACTTCAATTCGCTCGCCAGCATTCAATCTTAGAACCCGTACAGCATGCCTTGTCTCTTCCTCGCTGAGTTCGAGAAGACCATTTTGAAGTTCAGGTTGGTAGAATAGGTGCATGGGTGTAAAATAAAAAACCCTTCCCGTTTCCGAGAAGGGTTTTAAAATACATGTTAATTCAAGTTATGCGCTTTGAGAAACCTTTGGCGCAGCGGCCATAATTTCTTCATTAGCTGTGTCTGCGTACTGCTCAAAGTTCTTGACGAAAGAAGCTGCTAATTTTTCAGCTTTTGCATCATAAGCGGCAGTATCTGCCCAAGTTCCGCGAGGATTGAGTAATTCCGTAGGTACCTCTGGACAAGTGATAGGCATGGCCAATCCAAAAATGCTGTCCGTTGTGTACTCAACTGAATCTAGCGTGCCATTCATGGCAGCAGTTATCATGGCTCGTGTATACCTCAACTTAATACGACTTCCCGTTCCGTAAGCACCACCAGACCATCCAGTATTAATCAACCAAACGTTCACATTATGTTCTTTCATTTTTTCGCCCAACAGCTCTGCGTAACGTGTAGCAGGTAATGGAAGAAAAGCTTCCCCAAATCCAGCAGAGAATGTTTGCTGAGGTTCTGTAACTCCAACTTCAGTTCCGGCAACTTTCGCTGTATAACCGGAGATGAAATAATACATGGCTTGCCCAGAGGTTAGCTTGGAAATAGGAGGAAGGATACCGAATGCATCTGCCGTAAGCAAGAATATATTCTTCGGGTTCTTACCGTACGATGGGTTCATCACATTGTCAATATGATGAATTGGATAGGCTGCACGAGTGTTTTCCGTTTTGTCAACATTCTCGTAATCCACAGTGCTTGTTCCTTCGTAGAAATTGATGTTTTCTACCAATGACCCAAACTTAATAGCATCAAATATCTGTGGCTCTTTTTCTTGAGTTAAGTCAATGCACTTGGCATAGCATCCGCCTTCAAAATTGAAGATTGTATCACCGTCCCATCCGTGTTCGTCATCACCAATTAACCTTCTCTCGGGATCTGCCGAAAGTGTGGTTTTTCCAGTTCCTGAAAGGCCGAAGAAAATGGCAGTATCACCATCTTTCCCAACATTAGCAGAACAGTGCATTGAAAGCACATTTCTTTCGTGCGGAAGTACAAAGTTCAGTACCGAGAAAATTCCTTTTTTGATTTCGCCTGTGTAAGCTGTTCCTCCAATAAGAATCATCTTTTTGGTGAAGTTCAGTATCGCAAAATTGTGCTGACGTGTTCCGTCTGTTGCAGGATCGGCATGAAATCCAGGAGCACAAATAATCGTCCACTCAGGGTCAAACGTGGCAACTTCTTCGGCTGTAGGGCGAAGAAACAAGTTGTTGGCAAAAAGATTGCTCCATGGCAACTCAGTTGCTACCCTTATATTCATTCTATGCTTGTCGCTTGCACAAGCGTAGGCATCTCTTACATACACTTCTTTTCCTTGGAAATAGGTGCACACTTTTTCATATAAATGATCGAATTTTTCTGGGGTAAACTTGAGGTTTATGTCTCCCCAGGCAACAGAGTTTTCCGTTTTCTCATCGCAAACGATGAAGCGATCTTTAGGCGACCGACCTGTAAATTCTCCAGTATCAACAGCTAGCGCTCCAGTGTCCGTAAGCGCCCCCATGCCATTCATGATGGTTTCTTCAATTAGCTCTGCTGGCGTTAAATTCCAATAAGCCGCAGCTACGTTTTTCAAGCCTAGGTCTGCAACCGTTGTACCATCAGCTTTTCTTCCGTATTCATCCATTAGTTATGTTTTCGTTTTAAAAAAGAAAGGTGCAAAGGTAGTTCTTAAATGCTTGTTACGTAGCGGTTTCGTGTTTGATGTCGGTCAGTTTTCCACAATGAATCAACGGATTTAGAGCCTTCAAAGAGGGTGTTAATTGTTGAAGGTTGTAAATCTATACTGACGTTAAGAACAATGTCAGAGTGCGATGTTCGAGAAAACCATGGCTTTTGGACAGGTGTTATCTTAATTTTGATTTAGTGAAATCGAATGAGTCAATATTTAACAAACTCTGGAACTTCGAGTTTAAGGATATCACATTAACGCATCAACACATAGTGCTGTTTGGAGTGTTTTTTGGTGGTGCAATCTATGTTGTAGGAGAAGTGTTGTTTGCACTAAATCCGCTTGCAGGAGGTTTTTCAATTACGGAGGCCCTAAACCCTACTAATATTGCTTTTATAGATTGCCGAGGTTGGAAACGCTTTTTTCCACAAATCTGGCTCAGCATTGCCTTGTCGGTAGTCGTCTTCCGACTTTTCGTGATTTTCCACAGTTACTTCAAGTCTAAAAAAGTCTTAGGCGAAACAGGTTTTACAAGATACATGTTTACCTATTTCTCCTCGTTTGTATTTGCCTTAATGTTGGGTTTGGGATTGATGTATGTGTTGCTTGGCTTCGCAAAACTTGCAGGGTTTGAAGTAGCAGAAGGCACCAATGTTTTCGCCAGCTTTATTGTTTGGCTCCAAGGGGTAATTGACAATCGTGTGCCAACATTGATCAATGTGAAATCATACTGGCTTGCAATTTTTTTATCCGTGTTTTTATCGGCTTTGCCAGGATATTTCATTCATTGGATAACGCACAAATTCAGATTTTTCTGGTACGTTTTTCATCGTTGCCATCATTGTCCAGAGTTTCTGCACCCTTTGGGAGCTCCTCCTGCTTTTGCTTTTGAGTTTGCTTTGGTTTTTCCGGCTGGCTTAGTTGCAATAGTCACGTCAAAACTCATTTACACCGAGCCTCTTATAATGGAGATGGCGATTTACTTCACATTCATTTATGCGTTCGAAATATTCAATCATTCCATCGTTCATTACGATTTCGCTTTTCGCAACGGTTTCATCAGAAACATGAGCCGCTTGTCAGGAAATGGCGTGTATCACTTGGTACATCACTCGGCTAAGCCAAATGACCAAACAATCAATTTGGGAGGGTCTCCTTTTCTGTTTTGGGACAGAATTTTTGGCACGTATCGAAAGCCTTACGAACAAGCACCTCCGCTAGGGCTAACGAATCAACCTAAACTCAAACTGAATCCATTCAGAATAATACTAAGCGGAATTTCGCAGATATTATTTGAACTAAAAGAGAACAAGAACTGGTGGGTTCGACTCAAAATCCTCTTCGGACCTATTCATTATCAGCCGCCAAAAACCAAGGAGTATTTAATTCTTGGATACTAATCAAATCCCGTAAATCACACCATACTTTTTCTTGGCGTAATCCATAAAGTATTGAGAGTTCAACGGTTCGCCACTAATGCGTTCGCACAATTCTTTAGAGCTATAAAGCTTTCCGTATTGATGAACGTTCTCTCTTAGCCAAGCCAACAGATTCTCCAAATAAGGTTTTGGATTGTTTGGGTCTAAGGTTCCGATTTTCTTTTCTGCTGCTGCATGAAATTGAGCTGCATAAAAACTGCCTATAGAATAAGTTGGGAAATACCCAATCGAACCGTGGCTCCAATGAATATCCTGTAAAACACCTTCGCTATCATTCGGAACATCAACTCCTAAATATTCCTTGTATTTCGCGTTCCAAGCTGCTGGCAAATCAACAGCATTTAGCTTTCCTTCCATAATTCCTTTCTCAATCTCATACCGAATGAGGATATGGAAATGATAGGTCAATTCATCTGCGTTGACGCGAATCAAACTCGACTGGACTTTATTCATCGCTTTGAAGAAATCCTCAGCAGAAACTCCTTCAAATTGAGTTGGAAAAACTTCCTTCAATCGAGCAAATTTCCATTCCCAAAATGGAAGACCGCGACCAACGTTATTTTCCCACAATCGGCTCTGACTTTCGTGAATCCCTAGTGAGACAGCTTCGCCACTCGGCAAGCCGTAATCGCTATCTGGTAAGCCTTGTTCGTATAAAGCATGACCACCTTCATGAATACAACTCCAAAGCATTTCGTTGAATGTATCTTCAGAAACACGGGTTGTAACACGCACATCTGTTGAAGAGAAGTTGATGGTAAACGGATGACTTGAAACATCTTGTCGTCCGCCTTCAAAATCGTAGCCCATATCCTTCAATATCTCAATCCCGAAATCCCATTGTTTATCGTGATTGAAATACTGGTCCATGAAACTATCATTGACCTGTGGCTTAGCTTTAATAGCATCCAACAAAGGCTTTAAATTCTTCTTTACCCCTTCAAACAATTCATCCAATTCAGCTACCGTACAATCAGGCTCAAACTCATCGCAAAGCGCATCGTACGGATGACCTTCGTAACCAACAATCTCCGCCTCTTTTCTTTTGAGGTCAATTACCTTTTGCAGGAATGGAGCATACAACGAGAAATCATTCTTCTTCTTGGCCTCCTGCCAATGGAAGAATGCTTCACTAGTAGCTCGGCTCATCTCTTCCACAAACTTGGAATCAAACAAGGTTTTTCGCTTGAGGTCGCGGGCTGTGTGCTTGATATTGGAAGCTTGCTTCAAATCACTTGGCAAGTTTGCCACCAACTCATCAACCAATTTCTTCAGTTCAGGGTCGGTGGTTTTGATGTGCGCCAACTTAGAAAGTGTTCCTATTTGCTGTGCTCTTCGTGCATGACCTTTTGCGGGCATGTAGGTTTCCAAATCCCAATGCATTAAGGCAGTTGCGTTACCAATGTCAGCTATTTCTGAAAGGGCTTCGGTGTATTGCGTGTACTTGTCCATTCTTGATTTTATAATTCGATGAGCTATTTGAGCTGCGAAAGTAATAGTCCTTCACTTGTTCTCATTCGATGGGTAATTTTGCTTAAAATCGTACTGTCAATTTCATATTTCGGATTAAGATTAAAAAGGCACAATGAGCAAGGGAAAAAGCAATGGCGCAAAAGCGTTGATAGACACACTTACCAATGCAGGGATTGATACGTGCTTTACTAATCCCGGTACATCCGAAATGCACTTCGTTGCCGCGTTGGATAACTCAGAAATGAAGGCTGTTCTAACTCTTTTTGAAGGTGTGGCAACAGGCGCGGCTGATGGTTATGCACGTATAGCGGAAAAACCTGCCGCAACTTTGCTTCATTTAGGTTGCGGACTAGGAAACGGTCTTGCCAATCTTCACAACGCAAGAAAGGCACGCGTGCCAATGGTCAATATTGTAGGAGATCACGCCACGTACCATACACAGTATGATGCACAGCTTCAGTCAGACATAGAAACCGTTGCGCGGAATTGTTCCAAATGGGTAAGAACCACACAAGAAACAAGTCAGATAGGTAACGATGCAGCGGAAGCCATTAAGGTGGCTCAAGGTGCTCCAAATCAGATTTCTACGCTCATTCTTCCTGCCGATGTTTCGTGGGGAGAAGGAGGTCATGCTGCTACCGATTTCTCTCAACCTGCGCCCGAACCTGCTTCCGCTGCTGCTGTAAACGAAATTGCGGAGGTACTTAAGAAATCAGGTAAAAAGGTGGCTATTCTTTTGGGTAGAAGAGTTACGCTGGAAGCTGGTTTGATGGCTGCATCTAAAATTTCAGAACACACAGGCGCGAAGCTTTATACGGAAGTATTCCCAACACGATTACAACGTGGAGCTGGTTTGCCAAACGTAGAGCGCATTGCCTATTTGGCAGAAATGGCTGCCGTGCAATTGAGCGGCTACGACCATTTAATCCTGATTGATGCCAAGGCACCTGTTTCATTCTTCGCCTATCCTGGTAAGAAAAGCTACTTGGTTCCTGATGATTGCAAGCTGCATGATTTAGTGACCAAAGAGCAAGATGCCTTAAAGAGTTTAGAGGTTTTGGTTGCTGCTGTTGGTGCGGCTGATACCGCTCCTAAACTTCAAGAAGCAAAGCGACCAAAACTTGCTTCTGGTAAGCTGAACGCTGAGAAAATTGCTCAGGCAGTTGGTGCGCTTTTACCAAACAATGCCATCATTTCCGATGAGGCACAAACCTCAGGACTCAAAATTCCAAGTAACACAGATGGTTCTCCAAAGCACGATTTGCTTACCCTTACTGGCGGTGCGATAGGACAAGGTTTGCCTGTTGCTGTAGGTGCTGCGGTTGCTGCTAAAAACCGACCTGTGTTGGCCTTGGTAGGAGATGGTTCTTCCATGTACACCATCCAATCGCTTTGGACGATTGTTGCTGAAAAGCTAGATGTAACTACTGTAGTGATGAACAATGGTTCTTACGCCATTCTTAATATCGAATTAGAAAGAGTTGGTGCGGAAAAGGCCGGCCCAAAGGCCTTGGCGCAGTTGGATATTTCAGAACCAGGAATCGACTTCGTTTCAATTGCAAAAGGAATGGGGATGGCTGCAGAACGAGTAAGAACTGCCGAAGAATTTAATTCAGCACTTGAACGTGCGTTTAGAGAACCAGGTCCACATTTGATTGATGCGATAGTACCAAGCGAATACGAAGGTTTGAAGTTGAAAGCGCTGCCTTACTTGCTAAACTCATTGGATAAAATTCCGAATTCAATAGCGAAGGCGTTGAAGAAAAAATTGGCTCCGTAGTTTTTTCGGTCATGCTGAACTTGTTTCAGCATCTATTACAGACCCTGAAATAAATTCAGCGTGGCCGCTGCTGTTTACTTCTTTCGGATAAACTGAATAGCAACGCTTAACCAAGCCGCTACCAGAATAAGTCCGCCAATTGGTGTAGCTAAACCGATGGCTTTTACATCTTCCATTCCATGTACAGGAATCGTGGAAAGCAAGAAAATTGAACCTGAGAAGAACAGCGTTCCAATTGCGAAAAGCCACAGAGAAGCATTCAGGTTTACATCAAATTGCTTGGAAAGAAGTACACATCCCGCGATAGCGAAAATGTGCCACATCTGATACCTCACGCCAGTAGCAAAACTGTTTAGTTGAACTTCACTTAACGTGTTTCTTAATGTGTGCGCACCAATAGCTCCAAGAATGACAGTAATTGCTCCTAACACAGCTATGAATATTATCCAGTTTCGCATGGTGCAAATTTAGCCTATTTGTAACCGATTTCGGGGGTTAACTCAACCCTGCTCTTCATGAAAGTACCAACTCCAAATGCCACTTCTTTTCCATCTTCGTTGAAAAGTGTTGCTTCTGCAATTATCATGTTTTTAGACTGAGATTTCAATTTTCCTACTGCTCTAATTTTGCCAGAAGAAACAGGCCGAATAAGGTTTAGATTAAACGAGGATGTAAGCACAAAAACACCTTCTATTACCGAACTAGCGGCAAAGAATGCAGCATCATCCAAGAGTTTAAAATAGATTGCACCGTGCATGGCATCTGCTGCATGATGATATTTGTCCTGAACGGTCAGTCCAACGACAGCTTCTCCTTCTGAGATTTTGATTGTAGTTGTCTCAAAAAGCAACTTTTGAACCTTTGCACCTAGATACATACGTTCGAGTTTTTGGAAGTGCGTTTCTGTCATCTCAAATCTTTTTTATAATGCAACGCTACGGCTTTAGATTCTATTCCCTCAATTTCTTTTACATCCGATCTTATTACCTCATAAAATAGTGTTTGCAGTCGCGTTCAAAAAATGTCTTCATATACCACTTTTCGCGCTCCGCTTAATGCTAAGTTTGACGCCATGAAGAATATATTAGTGATAGGAGCTGGACGCTCAGCAACCGTGTTGATTCAATACTTTTTAAATAATGCTGAAGCGCAAGATTGGCATCTAACTGTTGGAGATATTTCAGCAGAATTATGTGAGAAAAAGATTGCTGGTCATCCCCGCGGACGAGCCATTTCTTTTGATGTTTTCAACGCTGAGCAGCGAAAAACGGAGCTTTCTAACGCAGATATTGTAGTGAGTATGCTTCCGGCCAGTATGCATATTGAGCTGGCACGAGAATGTGTTGATTTGGGAAAACATCTGACCACAGCATCTTACATTTCTAAGGAGATGAAGAGTCTGGATGAGGCTGCAAAAGCCAAGAATGTGGTTTTGCTCAACGAAACCGGATTGGATCCAGGGATTGATCATCTCTCGGCCATGAATTTGCTAGACGAGATAAGAGAAAACGGAGGTAAAGTTGAACATTTTGAAAGCTTTACTGGCGGACTTGTTGCTCCTGAAAGCGATGATAATCCCTGGCATTATAAGTTCACTTGGAATCCAAGAAATGTGGTGTTGGCATCGCAGGGCGGAGCTGTTAAGTTTATACATAATGGTAAGTACAAATACATCCCCTATCATCGTGTTTTTCGCAGAACGGAATATATCACAATTGAGGGGCATGGAGAGTTTGAGGGCTATGCCAATAGAGACAGCCTCTCTTACCGAGAAGTGTATGGATTACATGACGTAAAAACACTTTATCGCGGAACGCTTAGAGTTCCTGGATTCAGCCGCTCTTGGAACGCTTTTGTGCAACTAGGAATGACAGACGATACCTATGTGATGGAAGATTCGGAAACGATGACAAATCGCGATTTTATCAATTCCTTTTTACCTTTTAGTTTGCGAGATAGTGTTGAGTTAAAGCTTCGTGCCATGCTAAAGCTAGACCAAGATGACCGTCTGATGGAAAAACTCCAGTGGCTTGGCTTGTTTGATAAAACCGTTATCGGACTGAAAAATGCTACTCCAGCACAAATTCTTCAGCACATTTTGGAGAAGAAATGGAGCATGAAGCAAGACGATAAAGACATGATTGTAATGTGGCATAAAATCGGTTTCATCAAGGATGGAAAGAAATTTGTGACCGAAAGCTCAATGGTTGTTAAAGGAGATGA
>CALCGD010000326.1 GCA_937900875.1 uncultured Flavobacteriales bacterium | reverse complement strand
GATCTGGAAGTTGTCATTTGACCCTTTCGTATGATGTTCACCACCTCAATTCCCGTTAAGGTCCTTTGGGCTGATTGATACTCTACGATGAGGCCGTACCCGTTAAACAAAACCGGATTATCGAAACATAGTTCGACAATCCGGTTAGGGTTGAGCTCAAGTGAGGCCGAAAGGACAAATATCGAACCCTTGGAAAGGCCTTTTGGGTCTGATTAAAGCAGTAAAGCCAGTTCTTTCAGATTAATTTGGATTAAAAGTTAATGCGACAGAACCTAAGGTTGTGGATATAAAAAAATCTAAGAATCTAATGCGACACATCCCTTAGCTGTAGGCGTTTCTTTATTTCCAACAGTTCGTCTTTATTGTTCAAGTCGACCAGAATAAGTCGGTCAAGATTGTCATGTGACCTTAAAAATTCCATTTCCATTTGAAATGGGTTGTCGTCAAGCCAGTAAAAGTCCGAGGTAAGATCCAAGGCTTCAGTTTTCATAGTTGTCCACATAGTTGGTTTAACGGTCTCCAATTGTTCAATTACATGTGGTTCAAGAAATTGTTTCAAATACTGAAGGGCAGTTCTTTTACTTCCTTTACAATGAGTAGTCAACCAAAAGCATTCAAAATTTTTCGTTGCGAACTCAATAAACCGTACAACGTTGACAGCTGGCCTGGTCAGTCGCTTTGTCAGAAGGACACCGTCTATATCGAGGTACAATTTGGTCATGCGCTAACGGCTAAAGTTTTACAGCTATGAAAAATAGGGTTTTATGGAACGAAAAAAGGCAGCTCTGAAACCTGTCTTTTTTCATCCAAACCAGTTAAATCATCGAAGTAGGTTCGATAATCCCGTTAGCGTTGAGTTCAAGTGAGGCCGAAGGGACAAATGTCGAACCCTTGGAAAGACCTTTTTGAACTCTCATCAATGGCTTTACCAAAATAAACCATCACGGTTTTGCAAGATTAACGCGAGAGGGTTCTGTCGCATTAACTCCGTTGGCGTCTTGAAAATTAAGGATTTGCAGTGTCTATGCTGCCAATGATCTGAATGTTGCAAAACAAGAGGAGTTCGGACCATCTATCTGCCCCTTCCGTATGATGTTCACCACCTCAATTCCCGCTAAGGTCCTTTGGGCTGACTCGAACTCTTTGAACCCCGTACTTATGCAGATCCTTCGTTTGATATTCCTGTGGTCTTGCTCCACTATATTGTTCAAATACTTGCAGCTTCTGCGTCTAATCCGGCTGAAACTCCTCGCGTTTACAGTTCTGATTGCCGCTGAGTTGGCTCCACTTTTATCAATATTGATCACTCGTGGTCTTCCGTTATTTCCGATAGCCTTGTTCAGAAACTTCTGGGCAGAACCTTTCATTCTCCGTTTGGTCAGCAGAAAATCAACTGTGTAACCATATTTGTCCACTGCTCGATATAGATACATGTCCTTCCCTCCTACTTTAATGTAGGTCTCGTCCATTCGCCAACTATCGCAGACACTGCGCTTTCTCTTATGCATGTTCGCCTCAATCAGAGGTGAGAACTTGAACACCCAGCGTTGTAGAGTAGAATGATCAACCTTTACTCCTCTGATTCTGAGAAGTTCTTCAACGTCTCTATAGCTCAAAGTGAACCTCAGTTTGAAATACACTGCCTGAAGAATGATGGCTTTTGGAAATCTGTGATGCTTGTACATTCTGGTGGTGTTTGGTCGAAGCCAAAACTAAACCTTTACCTTTTCAACCTAGTTAATGCGACAGAACCCTTTATAGCAGACATACAAAACGGCCATAATGACTGAAGCGATAATCAACCATTCCTTTGTCCCCAGCCCAAGGAACGTTGATGATAAAGGCGCTGATACCAAGGTGGGCGAACTGATTATGGGTACTGAGGAAAAGGTGTCTTGCAATATTATTTCAGAAGCATTCATTTCATACGAGTTTTTGGATTTCAATTAAATCGGTGCCATCGATAGGCCTGTAGGCGTAATCCCCAACCTTGAACCACTGCTCTCCAGCCATAGTGAATAGGGTATATAGACCTTCCTTTTCGAACCCTTCATAGACCAGGCGTGACTTGGATACCTCCACAATATCTTTCGCGCTTTCACTAAACACCTTTTTCAGGATGCTAATGTTGCGAAGGAGAGTTGCCGTGTGTCCATCACGCTCAATCTTACGCTCAGCGGCCAAATCGTTATTGCGTCTGGCCTTGCATTTGGGGCAGCAGTATATTTGATTCTTCCTGCCATGAAATTGCATGAAACACTCTGGGCATTTCTTCAAGAATCCGCCCTCGTATGGTTGCCACACTCCGTTATTATTTTCACTCATTGGTTACGTTTTTTGTTCACAAAAATCCACCTACAATGTTTTCGACTATCCACTGCTTCTCCTCGGACGTAATGACCTTACCTTTCTCCAAATAGATGCGCAAGTCAGCACGCTTAAATCGCAGCGAACCCTTGAACTTAAAGTGGGGAATCTCCCTCTTGTGAACCTTATTGTATAAAGTCGATTTTGCTATCTGCAGGAACTCAATAGCCTGTTCTACGTTCATGTATTCATGTTGCTCTGGCTTTTGAGAAAGAGCGTCTTCTAGTTTCTGTTCTAGTCGGTCTACCTTTTCTAATAGCTGGGCCACCATGGAAGGGAGATTTTCAAATGTTGCTTCAGATCTGTTCATTCAATTTTGTTTTTAGTTCTTGGATTTGTTTGCCTTTGCCAATAAAGAATCCACCTCGTTGATTATCGAATCCTCTTGTTCTTGATCGGTTTTTCTTCTCCCCGAATTGAGGTGTTCCAGCAACTCTGACCGATAGAATATCAAGCGTTTATGTTTCTTCAGATGTGGAATCGTACGAATTTTTGCATAGAGCGTAGGCACGGCAATTCGAAGCAGTTCAGCTGCTTGCTTCGAGTTTAGAATCTCATCGACCTGTTCAGGGCCATCTCGCGTTGAAATGACTTCCTCTATGCGGATTATCCGTCTGAGGACTTCCGAAATTGCTTCGGGCAGATCATTATAGGTGATTGGGGATTTCATGAGCACTGGATTTTTGTTTAACACCCGCAAAATCCAGAACTGTTCGCCCATGAAGTACTGTTAAGTACTTCAGAATCGTATTTATTTTAACGATTTAAGTTCAGAATTGAATCTGAGATAATCAGCGTTCGCACGTTCATAAACTTCTCCACTTTCAAGATAATCGCGAACTGCTTTGAGGTCCTTGGAATGATTCGTCAGGGATCTTATGGTTTTTGTCCCACCAGTTAGGTCATCAAACAACGCCCGTTCATATTCTGGACCATATTTCTCTTCTGTTTCAACCCACATTCGATACAGTTGGTTGGGTGATGAGGGCTTTTTACGCCCACACATTTGCTTTGCGAATTTGCCGGCTGCGCTACTCGTGTAAAGTGGGTTATTAATGGTCACTCCGCTATAGCGTAAAACGAGTGCGGCCTGACGAAGACTCAGGGAACCGTAACTATCTGCTTCTGAGTCAGCATTGAGGGCTACAAACTCAACGGTCGGTGTGCCTAACAGCCCTTGAAATAAATCCATTTCCCGATTATAGTTTACAACCTCGGAAAAACCGTATCGATTCCATTTGCGGCAATATTCCAACAACCCCTTTAGCCATTTCATGTATTTGACGTGTCCGTCAGCGGCCGCATAGC
>CALCGD010000325.1 GCA_937900875.1 uncultured Flavobacteriales bacterium | reverse complement strand
GCTGCGAACAGAGATCCTGAAAATTTGGTCTATAACGGAGTTATTACCAATACACTACTTATTGGAACAACTACAGCCGCCCCTCTGCAATTCGGAACGAATGACAACGTGCGCATGACCATAGAGCCTGGTGGAAGTGTTGGGGTTGGACTAACTAATCCTTCTGGAGCGTTTGAAATTGAAGGAGACTTCTTTAATCAAGACTTGACAGGTTACAACATGTATAACTCGGATCAATCAGTTGCTTATAACGCTTCTTCAGCAACGGTGGATCTCGGCTCAACAGATTACGTGAGAATAGCAAAGGCTGATGGAGCAGGTGCCAATGGAAGTTCTATTCTTATTATAGGCAGTGTAAGCGTAAGCGGCAACACAATAACATTTGCCGATGGCGTGGGTGGATATCAGCAAGTTTACGCTCTCATGAATGGAATGGCAACCTTCACGGTAAGACTGAGAAGAAGAATAAACAATGGAGCCTGGACTACTTTGCTTGAGCAAAGTGCGATATGCGGACTCGCTGTTGGAGACTGGTATTCACAATACAACAGTATTGCCAATATGCAGGGAAAACACGGAGATGAATACCGATTTCCTAATTCTATTTCTGTTAGCTATTTCGATGATCCAGCTAATGGAACAATTGATTACGATTTGCTTTTTATCCCAGGAGGGGAAAGAAAGAATGGGGGTAATTATTTAATTACTGACCGAAACCTAACAGCCGTGCAGATTAAACGATAATATGACAAACATTCTTCGTTCAGTTATAACAATTGGCAGCCTAATGGCTGCCTTTTGTTCTCATGCTCAAGTTTATACAGGTGTTAATTTTCCTGCAGCAGGTACCAACTACCCAATGTTTGTTGATGAAAGCATAGGTTGGGACATTACTGAGGAAATGTTGCTTGCACCCGAGCCGTGGTACTTCACTCAATCATCCTATGACTACGTAGATACTGTCCGCTTTCTTGATCCAACAACGACTCAATTTGCAGTCTATTTCCCTACTGCAACCTTAGCGGTTGTAGATTCTTTTGTAAGCAATTTTTTACCCATCACATATTTAAATCAGTCGAATGGTGATTACTTTCAATTGGGTGGAACAGTAACCCCTCCATCGGAAATCGGTTTCCCGTTGGTTTACGAATCTCCTGCCTACTGGCTAAACCTTCCCATTCAAGTAGGCGAGTCTTCAGCCACCACAATGTTCGGTCAAGCCCTTCTTACAGGTGCGCAAGTGGGGGTTCCAGCAGACTCAGTGCATTTGCGTAGGTCAGTTATTTCACATGATACAATAGACGCTGTTGGATTGTTAACTCTTCCAGGGCTTATTCTCGATAACGCTATTAGGCGGATTCGTACGGATTCTATTCAAGATTCAATTTTCACCAAAACCAATGGTGTTTGGTCCTATGACGAAAACATCAACGAAGCAAGCTCTGTTGAAAAATACGTAGAGTGGTACCACGCGGATAAAGATTGGTTGGTCGCTCAGGCGTACATCCGAAATGAACAGGTCTCTGGATTAAGGTACATTCCTGGATTACCACCAACAGTGAGGATGGAGTTTTCAAGTTTCCCTACGGACATTTCAATTCTCGATACAATCTCATCGTTTCAGGTAAGCGCCATAAATATTGCTACCGGTCAGTTGGTAACCAATTTTACAGATTCCATTCGGGTTAGCACTTTCCAGGATACCACAAATGGTTGGGGTAATTGGTTTGTTGATGAGAATGCGTTGGTTCCTACATCCGGTGTTTCAATATTTACAGATTTATGGTTTGGCCAGCCTGGTTCTTACAGGCTTATTGCTTGGTCAGATACTGTATTAGCCGATACTTCAAGTGTGATTATCGTCCATCCAGTTGCTTCACATCTAGAGTTAGATGTCACTAGTACAAGTATTCTAGAGAATGGCCTCATTCCAACTCTCATAGTTTCAGCTCTAAACGATAGCGGATATGTAGATGATTTGTTCTATGAAGGGATTGTCCGTGTAGGAAAGATTTCTGGCGCGGGAGAATTAATCGGGACCATTGATCAACCGATTATTGACGGAGTTGCAACGTTTAACAACCTAACCGTAACAAGCGCAGGGCAACACAAACTGGTTTTCTATACCCCCCTTAATCAACATTACTTAGTGCAAGATACCTTGACAGTTAGTGTTAACCCAAACACCGGAGACTGGGTTTATTCATACACCGACACACTTAGCCAATATGTAGACAGGGCGCAAGAATTCGTTTGGTTTGGTAACGCGGATGGCTACTTATCAGGCACAAGTCGCGGTGGATATTCCGAAGTGGGTCAGCATTTCGATTTTCAAGGGCGAGCACGCTTGACTAAGTTAATGTGCCATTTCGCCAATCGTTTTCATGTTGGGGACGATACGGATGTCTTCGAAATCAAGGTCTATGATGCGGGGCTTTTGGAATCTAACTATGCAAGTAATCAAAACGTTACCACCTTCATGGACAGCGTGCCTTTGACGCTCTTAGGTTCACAATTTTTCTTGGCGGATTCAATGCACTTTGGAGATTTTTGGATTCAAAGACCAACCACAATTGAATTTGATAATCCACCTTTGATAAATTCAAGTTTTATTGTGTCTCTTGTAGGAGACTCAGAGTTATCTAACGACACGATTATGTTTTGGCATAGTGTACCTGGAAATGGACAGCAAGAATACCGAACAGTACGATTGATGAACATTTTTGGAAACCCACAAGACCCCGATACCGCATGGGTAAGGGATAAATACTGGAGACCTTCGTTTGATGTGGATCTAATGATGAGTCCAATTCTCGATTATGACACCCTAAATACTATTACTGGACTAATAACCTCATCAATTCCAGACATCAATTTGGTTGCTTTCCCAAACCCAACCAGTTCAGAAACCATGATAGAATGGAATAGTAATTCGGAGGTTTACGCTGTGGAAACTTACATTGGTGCTAAAAGGGTTTCGCAAGAATTTGTGCAGTCTAAGAATTCTGTCTTGATAAATTTGAAGCCGCACCCATCAGGCACCTTTGTCATTATTTTGAGAAATAAGAAAGGCCTAATGATTGGCACAAAGCAGGTGATTAAACAGTAATGTAAAACACCTTACTCTGCCCTTACTTGCAACATTCTGAGCAACGAATCTCCAGGTTGGGTAACTCAATGAGTCGTCTAATTTGCGTGAATCTCAAATTTCTTGCAACATATTCTCATTGCTATTAGCCTAAAAAATGCTTATTTGCTATCTGGAAAAAGGAAATGGACTACACAGGAGCAATT
>CALCGD010000324.1 GCA_937900875.1 uncultured Flavobacteriales bacterium | reverse complement strand
GTATTAAGTGTCGGAGATTCAATTATTTATCGAGGAATGATTGACAATTGGTTTTATGCTATTGGAAGGTCTTCCAATAAAACAACCAAGAAGTATCTAATGGATGCAGTTGAATCTTTGTTGAATGGTACTCCCCTATTTATCCAAGAAACCAAACCAATAGGCTGTTTTATAGAATAACGAACCTAGCACTTTCTCAGTATTTACTCCATTCAAATCCTTCAACAAATGGGTCCGAAAAATTTGAGTCCAGCATTATTGTTGAATCTTCGAAAAGCGAAAAAAGCTCGTATATGTGCTCAACATCGTATTTAATAAGAGTATTATTGCGGTTAAGGTCAATATCTGGGTTGATATCAGAAAGCGAATTCAAATGAATGGAATAATGCTCCATTACTTCAGCAAGAGTTTCAAATCTTCCATCATGCATGTAAGGCGCGGTGTGCATCACGTTTAAAAGGGAAGGCGCTTTCACACTTAATATACTCGAATCTGCGAGCCCATTATTTGCCATGAAAAGATTTCCATACACAGATCCAGCATGGCAAGGGCTACACATTTCAGAAAACCTAATAAAACTACCACTAAGACTTTCCTCTCGTGCAATGTCGTTTTCGGTTTTTTTATTCTCAGCATTGTCATAATTAACTGATATCGCATTGTAATCTACCGTAAGGCCATTGCTTACAATCGTTCTCAAAAACTGCGCGATTGCCCTTGATATCAACTCCATGCTAAGTGGCTGATTAGGAAAAGCTGATTCAAACAAATCAGGATAGTGCGCATGTTCATTAAGTTCCAGTATCAATTCTATGGTGTCTTGCGCCATTTCCAGAAGATTCGTCACAGGTTCGCGTATCAGAGCTTCCAATGAACTCTTCCGACCATCCCAAAAAAACTGTTCGGCCCAGGCGAGATTAACAAGGCTCATAGTGTTTCTCGGTAAAGTGTCTTGATATGTACCTACTGCCAAAGGCCGTCCGTCCGTGAACGATTTGCTTTGTATATGACAGGTGCCACATGACATCTCATTATTTGAGGAAAGAATTGGGTCATAAAAGAGTAATCTTCCGAGTGCAACCCCTTGGACTGTGAGAGGATTATTTGCCGGAATAGTCGGGTAACCGAGCAATTCACCATTGTATCTTAGCACGTAAGGTTGAGGCTCGCGTACAGAATTAGAAGCGTTGTTTTTTGCGTTTATAAAAATCGCACAAACAAATATTACCAGCAGAAAACGTACTAAACGCATAATTGAGTAAAAGGGAAATTCATTTCAAAGGTACCAAGGTCTAGCGCAACTAATCTAATATAGGGCTTAACTTAACAGCCCCTCGCTCATCAAGAAAGTAAATTAATTGATTGTGGGGATTGGTCGGCCGGTGAGTTTGCCAACCAGAGTTAGAAACGTAGACAACCCCGTTTACATTAAAACTTGGAAGCTGGTAAAGCTGAGAGTTCATCTTAGTTATGACAACAAAATTGAGCTGTTTAAAATTAAAATTAGATATCCTAGGACGAAGGTTTGGTAGATGAATAAGAGCGAAACTTGAACCGCCCCTATCAATCTCCTTGTTAAATATAGAATCGTTGAGCGGTATGAAGGTTTCTCTGTCAATTCCTTTGTTCCACCAATGGTGCCTCACGTGAAAAAGCATGGATTGCTCGTTCATCCATAATTTTTCGCTCGCGATGAATGTAACTGAAGTGCCTTCAACCAAAGCAATTGCAGTTTCGCCTCTTATGTTATAAATAGTTGTAAAGCGTTGCTTTCTCTGAGTTTCAAACTCAATAATCTGCATAGTGAGAAATGCACATCCAAGGATAATTGAACTATATAACCCATATCGCTTTTGTTGGATGATAAAAAGTAACATTCCAATTATGATCAGGTAAATAATCAAAGATTCGGCTATTGAAATGTCGATTCCAGAAAGCACTGAATACGGAATCTGCTCTA
>CALCGD010000323.1 GCA_937900875.1 uncultured Flavobacteriales bacterium | reverse complement strand
CCGTGGGGCAGTTGGACGGACTGGTTGCGGCCAAACTCGCACAACGCAAGGAGCAAGGCACGTTCCGTAGTCTCAAGACGGTAGAAGGTCAGATTGATTTTACTTCCAACGATTATCTCGGTTTTGCGCGCAGCGTAGAACTCAAAAAGCGTATTTCTGAAGCTGAAAATGAGTTTTCGGAAGCCGGGGTTGGTTCTACAGGTTCGCGCTTGCTTACAGGTAATTCGAAGCTTGCAGAACAAGTAGAGAAACAGATTGCTTCGTTCCACGGTTCGGAAACCGCGCTGCTATTCAATTCGGGTTATGATGCCAATGTCGGGCTGTATTCTTCGCTCGGTAGAATGGCCAATTACATCGTTTATGATGAGTTGATACATGCTTCGGTGCATGACGGTATGCGCTTGTCGCGTGCTGAATTGAAGCCGTTCAAGCACAATGATGTTGAGAGCTTACGAGCTGTGCTATCCGAATTGGATGGTGCGGTCATAGTAGCAGTAGAAAGCGTGTATAGTATGGATGGTGATCTTGCTCCATTGCCAGAGTTGGTTGCAGTGTGCAAAGAATTTGATGCCGCAATTATTGTTGATGAAGCACATGCGGTTGGGTTGTTTGGAAAGGGCAGAGGAAGGGTTTCAGAACTCGGTTTAGAGGATGAAGTTTATGCTCGTTTAGTGACCTTCAGCAAGGCGCTTGGTTGCCATGGTGCAGCGGTGCTTTGCAAAGACAATCTTCGGCAGTTTCTGATCAATCATGCGCGGTCGCTCATCTTCTCCACATTTACCTCAAATCACTCCCTTTTAGCTGTAAAATGTGTGTATGACATGCTGTCAGTACATGATTATAGTAAATTGAATATCAGTCATTTGATTGGTTTATTTAATCAATCAATGAAGGATGCGTCAGGCGTCCAGCAAATTGGTGGCGAAAGCCCGATTCTGGGTGTTGTCATCCCAGGAAATGAGAAAGTACGGGCTGTTGCGGAAGTCATGCAGAACGATGGTTTTGATGTACGTCCAATCGTTTCTCCAACCGTGCCAAAGGGTACCGAGAGAATTAGAATTTGCTTACATGAATTCAACACTGAAGACGAAGTAAAAGGATTGATTGCTTCGCTAGAAAAGGCCATTAAGAATGTCGGTTAAAGGGCTATTCATAACAGGCATCGGAACCGATGCCGGGAAGACGGTCGCTGCGGCTGTCATTACCAAAGCCTTGCAGGCTGATTACTGGAAACCGATTCAATGCGGTGACCTTGATAATTCGGATAGCATCAAGATTGAACGACTAACGAGATTGAGAACGCTTCCCGAAGCGTTTCGCTTGAAAACGCCTATGTCGCCACACGCTGCGGCAGATATAGAAGGAGTTGAACTTGGAATTGATAAAATTGAACTTCAGAAATCGGATAAAACGATTGTAGTGGAAGGTGCCGGAGGCGTGATGGTTCCACTTAATTCAACGGAAACCTATCTCGATTTGATGGTGAAATTGAACTTACCAGTAGTTCTCGTTACGCGTCATTACTTGGGAAGTATCAATCACACCATGCTGAGTTGGAACGTACTGAAAGAGGCTGGTTTGCGCGTGGTTGCGCTTGTTATTAGTGGAACACCACATCCAAGCACGGAAAGCTACTTCGCTACACAGATTGACGTTCCATTCATTCGGGTAAATGAATTGGAAGAGCTGAGTTCGGAAACGGTTGCTGAGGAAGCGGTACGGTTGAAAACGAGCATTAAAAGATTGATTGCATGAGCGATTGGAAAGAAAACGACCGCAATTCCGTCTGGCATCCGTTCACGGCTGTGAATACGGATACTGTCAATGTGCCGATTGTTCGTGGAGAAGGAGCGTGGCTGATTGATGCGGACGGAAAACGCTACTTGGATGCGATTTCATCTTGGTGGGTGAACTTGCACGGACATTGCAATCCCTACATCGCAAAGCGAGTTGCGGACCAAGTGATGAAATTGGAGCATGTGATGTTCGCAGGCTTCACACACGAACCAGCGGTTGAATTAGCAACTCGACTTTTGGAGAAAATGCCGGAGCAATTCACTAAAGTGTTTTACTCTGATAATGGCTCAACCGCTGTTGAGGTTGCGTTGAAAATGTCGTTCCAATATTGGTTTAATCAAGGAGCTCCTAAACGTAAAGTAATTGCATTGGAGGATGCTTATCATGGTGACACTTTTGGTGCGATGGCAGTAGGAGGTAGGGGTGTATTTTCAAAGCCCTTTGATCCATTTTTGTTTGAAGTAGAATTCATTCCAACACCTGTTGCGGGAAAGGAAAGTAAGTGTTTAGATAGATTGTCTCAAATAATTGAAAAAGAAGACATTGCTTCTTTTATTTATGAGCCATTAGTGCAAGGAACGGCTGGTATGCAGGTCTATTCTCCTGCCGTTTTAGACAGGATGATTTCGATGTGCAAGGACAAGGGAATTGTCATCATTGCAGATGAAGTAATGACCGGTTTAGGACGAACAGGCTCCCTTTTTGCCATGGACCAATGTGAGGAGAAACCAGACCTGATTGCGTTAAGCAAAGGCATCACAGGCGGCTTCCTTCCCATGGGCGTAACGGTTTGCACAGATGTCATGCATCAATCGTTTTGGGGAGATGGAGAAGAAGGAAAAATGAAAACCTTCTTACACGGACATTCCTACACGGCAAACCCTTTGGCTTGTGCTGCTGGTTGTGCAAGCCTCGACTTGATGGAAACGGACGAAACGTGGGAAAACATCAATCGTATTGAACAGCAACATGCTGAATTCGCCAAGGAAGCCGAAGAATTAGACGGTGTGGCAGCCGTTCGGCACAAAGGCACCATTTTAGCCATCGAGTACAATACAGGCGCTCAGACAAGCTATTTCAACTCCTTGCGCGACCGTTTGTACGATTTCTTCATGGATCGCGGCATCATTCTCCGTCCGTTGGGGAATATCATTTATATCATTCCCCCGTATTGTATTACGGAAGATGAATTGAACTCAGTTTATCAGGCAATTAGAGAATTCAAACTATGAGAACCTTACTGCAGCCGCACGATTTAGAGTTCATTATTACCCGACTGAACGCGCTTAATGGTTCTGAAGTGAGTTTGTGGGGAAAGATGACCGAAGCTCAAATGCTGCAGCATTGCCGCAAACAGATTGAAATGGCCTTGGGAGTAATTCCTACCAAGCCAATGTATCCAAGACCAATTCAGTGGTTGTCTAAAATCACCTTTGGGTATTACCTTCCGTGGCCAAAGAATTTAGTAACAGCCGTTGAAATGGTGGTTTCTGAACAACCTGAGTTCAATTTAGAGTTAGAGAAGTTGTTGAATGTCATCTCTGATTTCACCGAAGCGGAGCAATTGCATCCTCACCCAATTTTCGGAAACCTAACCAAAGAGGACTGGGGAATGATTATTTACAAGCACCTAAATCACCACTTGAAACAGTTTGGGGCTTAATTCGCTTTTCGATTTTTCAACCATTCTTCCCAAGGTGTTTCTTTGTACGCATTCTGTGCCAAATATTCGAGAATTGGTTTAATCGTCTCCACATCCAAGTATCCAGAAACGGGTTGAATCATGTTCATGTTTTCATCCAGAAAAACGGTTGTTGGGTAGCTCATTTTGTCCTGAAGCAGTTCCTTTGCAATTTCATGATAACCACGCCTTCCATTCGGAACAAACACATACGTTTTGTCGCCTAACGTAATAGGTTCTTCTTGTTCAGCATCCAATTTTACGGCATAATAATGCGTGTTAATATATTCGATTATGGCAGAATCTGAGAAGGTTGTGGCATCCATTTTCTTGCACCAACCACACCAGTCGGTATAAACATCAATCAGAATCTTTCTAGGTTCAGTTCTTCTCAACGCTTCGGCTTCTTCAATAGAAACCCAATTGATTTCCGGCTTTTTGGCCTTATTCTGGGCAACGCTTAGATTGACAAAAAGTAGGAACACAAAAACGGCTGAACTCAAATACTTCATACTAACAAAGTTAAGGTTGATGATGGAATCAAACTAGTTGATTACCTGTTCGAATTCCGATTGCAAATTCCGCTCCAAAGGGGTTGATTTCCTTATTTTCGGCAGTTCAAGATTTCCCAATGAAGATTAGAAAAGTACTTGTAGCCAACCGAGGCGAAATTGCCATTCGAATTTTACGTGCTTGTGTGGAGTTGAAGCTGCGAACGGTGGCTGTTTACACTTTCGAAGACCGTTACTCATTGCACCGTTATAAAGCGGATGAGAGCTACCAACTTGGAAAAGATACCGAACCTCTGAAGCCTTATTTGGATATTGAGGAGATTATCAATCTCGCGTTGGAGAAGAATGTAGACGCCATCCATCCTGGGTACGGATTTCTTTCTGAGAATGAGGAATTTGCTAGAAAATGCCGAGAAAACGGTATCGTTTTCATTGGTCCGGAGCCAGAGGTTATGGCTCAATTGGGAGATAAAGTTGCTGCCAAGAAAGTTGCCAAATCTTGCGATGTTCCGATTATTGAAAGCAGTCAGCAGGAACTAAACAATGTTAAAATTGCTCTGGAAGAAGCAACCCGAATTGGCTACCCGTTAATGATGAAAGCTGCTTCTGGCGGTGGTGGACGTGGAATGCGAATTGTTCGAGAGGAATCTGAACTTGAAAACGCCTTTAATGAAGCAAAACGTGAGGCTGGAAGAGCATTTGGAAATGATACGGTTTTCCTTGAGAAATTCATAGAAAATCCGAAGCATATTGAAGTTCAGATTGTAGCTGATAATGAAGGGAACACAATTCACCTTCACGAAAGAGATTGTTCTGTGCAAAGAAGATTTCAAAAGGTAGTCGAAGTCGCTCCGGCAATGGGATTGGATCAAAAGGTTCGGAAACGACTTTTCGATTACGCCATAAAAATTGCCAAAGCGGTTAAATACAACAATGTTGGAACTGTAGAGTTTTTGGTCGACCCCAAAGGCGAAATCTATTTTATTGAGGTAAATCCAAGAATTCAGGTAGAGCATACCGTTACCGAAATGGTTACGGGAATTGACATTGTGAAGCTGCAAATTCGAATAGCGATGGGCTTCAAATTGTATGAAGATGAGATTGCAATTCCTGATCAATCAGCAATTACCGTAAACGGTTTTGCTATTCAATGTCGAATTACGGCCGAAGACCCTGAGAATGACTTTAAGCCCGATCATGGAACGTTAATCACGTATCGTCCTGCAGAAGGTTTTGGAATTCGACTCGACCCTGGAAGTGTGTATTCTGGCGTTCGAATAAGTCCATTTTTCGACTCACTTTTAGTAAAGGTTTGTGCTCACTCACGAACGCTTGACGGTGCTGCACGAAAAATGACTCGTTGTCTTCAGGAATATAGAATTCGTGGAGTGAAAACGAATATTCGATTCGTTGAGAACATCGTTAATCATGATGTATTCAAGCGGGGAGAGGCCACTGTGAATTTTATCCCTAGTCATCCCGAACTGTTCAAATTTGTAAAGGGACGAGATCGCGCCACTAAGATTGTGAAATTCCTTGGGGAGATTACAATCAACGGTAATCCTGATGTGAAGTTTACGGACGATAGAAAAGTCCTATTGAAGCCAGAAGTGCCAGAATATGTACGATTTGGTGCTTATCCAAAGGGAACGAAGGATCTCTTGAATGAACTTGGCCCGGAACGTTTCAGCGAATGGCTCAGAAAAGAGAAGGTGATTCACTATACGGATACCACTATGCGAGATGCGCATCAGTCGTTGTTTGCAACTAGAATGCGAACCTATGATATGTTGCGTGTGGCCGAAAGTTATGCTAAGAATCATCCCGAAATATTCAGTTATGAAGTTTGGGGAGGAGCAACTTTTGATGTAGCACTTCGGTTCTTGCACGAAGACCCATGGGATAGACTAGCTGAAATTAGAAAAGCCATTCCGAACACGCTGCTGCAGATGCTTATCCGTGGTTCTAATGGTGTAGGCTACAAGGCGTATCCAGACAATATGGTTGAGAAATTCGTAGAGAAATCGTGGGAAACCGGAGTTGATGTTTTTCGAATTTTCGACAGCCTAAACTGGATGAAGGGTATTGGTCCATGTATCGAGTATGTCCGGTCTAGAACCGAAGGAATTGCCGAAGGTGCCATGTGTTATACTGGCGATATTCTCAATCCAGAAAGAGGGAAATACACATTAGAATATTATCTCCAATTAGCGAAGGACATTGAAAATGCTGGAGCACACATTCTTGCCATAAAAGACATGGCTGGCTTGCTGAAACCTTACGCAGCAACCGAGCTTATCACTGCTCTTCGCGATACAGTCAAAATTCCTATTCATCTTCATACGCACGATACATCTTCGCTGCAACCCGCAACGTATTTAAAGGCAATTGAGGCTGGAGTAGATGTGGTTGATGTGGCACTAGGGTCAATTTCAGGGTTAACCTCGCAACCAAACTTCAACTCAATTGTTGAAATGATGCGTTTTCAAGAACGGGAACACGCTTTGGACATCCATAAATTGAATGAATTCTCGAACTACTTTGATAACGTAAGAGATTATTATTACCCGTTTGAAAGTGGCTTGATGGCAAGCACATCTAGCGTTTTTCAGCACGAAATTCCTGGTGGGCAGTACTCAAACCTCAAACCACAAGCAGTTGCTCTTGGATTGGCAAACAAGTTTGAAGAAATCAAGCTTATGTACGGAGAGGTGAATTGTCTTTTCGGAGACGTGGTAAAAGTTACTCCGTCATCCAAGGTGGTAGGAGACATGGCTTTATATCTTGTGTCTAACGGACTAACAATTCAGGATGTGCTAGAACGAGGAGATACCATTTCGTTCCCAGAAAGTGTTGTAGACTTTTTTATGGGGCGTCTTGGTCAGCCACATGGCGGATTCCCAGCAGATCTTCAGAAGCTGATTCTGAAAGACAGAGTTCCGTTTACAGATCGGCCAAATAGTCACCTCGAACCCATTGATTTCGACAAAGGATTTGCTGATTTCAAGAAGAAATTCGATGCTTCTCTTAAGTTCACAGATTATCTGTCGTACTTAATGTATCCGAAAGTTTTCGAAGATTACTACGCCAACAAGAAGGAGTTTGGCGATGTTTCCAAGATTCCGACTGGCAATTTCTTCTACGGAATGAAATTGCGTGAGGAAACGTTAGTGGAGATTGGTGAAGGCAAGAATATCATCATCGAATTACTCTCAATCGGACCGGCCGATGAGGATGGAATGAAAACCTTGTTTTTCAGGGTAAATGGTCAGACCCGAAACATTGAGGTTCGAGATAAGAGCCTGAACATTACCAAAATTGAGCATGAAAAAGCGTCTAAAGAAGAGGCTAAGCAAATTGGTGCCCCACTGCAAGGAATGCTAAGTAAGGTGTTGGTGAAGAAGGGAGCAAAAGTGAAAAAGAATCAGCCGTTGTTCATTATTGAAGCCATGAAAATGGAAACCACTGTGACTGCTACAGAGAATGGTACCGTTAAAAGAATCGTTCTAGACGACAATACGCTTGTAGAAGCAGACGATTTGGTTGTAGTGATGAGTTAATTGCTTGCTAAAGAGGCATATGGCCTGAGTTCGTTGAGTTCTCGGGTCACTTTTGCCTCCCAATATTTCTGCTTTTCCTTATTCAAGCTGTGATTGGATTCAGAATCGTATCGCTGCTGATATGCCACAAATTCCTTGTAGTTGTTGTCGTAATACTCTTGCACCTTTTGACTCAATTTGTTGCAATCATTGTTCAGCGCAGCAAGCTGCTTTCTTAATTTTCGGACAAACAATTCGGTTATGTCGAAATGAAGCTGTTCGTGTGCTAAGAGATATTTGGATTCATTGTCCTTCGTCCAACTTTTACTTCGGTCAAAAAAGCATTGAATTGTTACTTCCGAAGTTGTTCCATCACATTTGAGCCCAATTGACATACCACTATCCGTAAGAGCTGCATTTGATGAAAGTCGGTTTGGCCTAGCTTTAAAATCTGACCATTTTAGCTTTTTGTCTTCGCTCCACTCAATGCAATCCTTGCATTTGTGCTGTTGTGCAGTTGCATCGGCCATTAGGCCTAAAACCAGAAAGATGGAAGGAAGGAATGATTTCATGGTCTTAACTTCGTCAGCTTATTAAACAGAAAAGAATGCAGCTTATTTCATCAGTAATCAAAGGTTCTGAAAATAGGAACATGGCCGTTGATTTGAGAATAGACAATCAATTTTCAAACCAAGATGTTATTGTATTTGTTCATGGCTTCAAAGGCTTTAAAGATTGGGGGCATTTTCCCATGGTTGGTGATGAACTAGCGAAAGCGGGTTTTGCGTTTGTAAGTTTCAATTTTACGCATGATGGAACAACCATTGAAAACCCGATAGATTTTGCAGACCTCGAAGCATTTGGTCACAATAATTACGACAAAGAATTATTTGATATTGAACAGATAATTAGCAGAATATCTAACGCTACCCTTTTTTCTGATGTTAATATGAATAGAAAACAGATTTATTTGTTGGGGCACAGTAGAGGTGGAGGCGTTTCAATGGTAAAGGCGAGTGAAAACCCATTAATAAAAGGATTGGTTTCCTGGGGTTCGATTGGAGACATGGGGAAAACTAATGCAGATTTAGAAGCATGGAAACAAGATGGCGTTGTGTTTGTACCGAACGCACGCACAAACCAGCAAATGCCAATTTACTATCAGTTTGTGGAAGACTATCTGATGCAAGAAGACCGATACAATCTGCAGAATTGTTGTTCTAAACTGGATCAGCCTGCTCTATTTATTCATGGTACGAATGACGCTACAGTTCCATCTCTTTATGCCGAAAAACTGCATTCTTGGAGTTTAAATTCGGAGCTTTTGCTACTTGAAGGTGGTGATCACACGTTTGGAGGAAAGCATCCGTTTACTGAAAGAGAATTGCCTGAGGATACCAAAAAAGCGGTTCAGGCCTCAATCAATCATTTCAAGAATATTTCTTAAGAATATCGAGTAGGGGTTTGGTCGCCCCTTCCCAACTGAAATGTTCGGAAACTAAAGTATGTCCGGCTTGAGCAATTGAATCTGACTTTGTTCTATCTGCCAACAAGCTCAGAATATGCTCTGCATATTCATTAGGACTTTTTGCAATTAGAATCTCTTCATCTGGTTTAGCCTGAATCGCATTATTGGCTAGGGTAGAGGTTACGCACGGAATTTCCATTGCCATTGCTTCCAATAACTTGTTCTGCAATCCAGTACCAATCATCATTGGTGCTACAAAAACCTTTGCTTTTGCGTAGCAATCGCGAATGTCATCAACCCAGCCAGTCACCTCAGTTAATTCCGAAGCTAAATCCTTGACTTTTTGGTCGGGTCGTGCTCCGGCTAACATCAATTTAGCAGTTGGAATTTTCATTCTAACCAAGGGCATCACTTCTTTTTCTAAGAAAATGGCTCCTTCTACATTGGGCGGATAACCCATGTTGCCCGCGAAAAGCACCTCAACCGATTTTGAATCTGAACTTGGTTTGAAGTCATCCAATTCAACTCCGTTTCTAACTATTACCACATCATTTCTTTGTTCAAAAGGAAGTTGGTCTCGGTCTTGTTCCGAAATAATGGTGCAGTGGTCAAACTCCTTAAAAACGTGTTGCTCGTACTGATTTAATCGTCTTAATTCTGAGCGCAAAACAGGCTTAAAATACCATGAGTCTGTTTCTAATCTGCGTTCAATTCCTTTTGAGAACGCATCCTGAAAGTCAATGATTTTTGGAATATCCTTCACATTCTCTACATACTTAGCGGTGCGCAAAAGCTGGCAATAAATGGCTTCTGGTTTCCATTGCTTAATGCAGTCCAAAACCTGTTTTTGAGCAGCAGATTGATAGAAGTATGCGACCTGAAATG
>CALCGD010000322.1 GCA_937900875.1 uncultured Flavobacteriales bacterium | reverse complement strand
TTATCAACATCAAGAGTGACTCAGCAATGAGTACAGCAACCGAGCCAGCCAGGCCACGGTGCTTCCCGCCAGGGGATGTGATGCACGAAAGTGCATAAAACCTTCTGGCCTTCTTGATGGACAAAACATTCATCGACATCAAGGAGAGATAATGAAAAACCCCTATTCAAATCCAATAGGTGAAAAATCTGGCAACACGTACAAGCTGCTGGCTTCACTCACTCCAGAGGAGATACGGGAGTACATTTCTTGGTACCGGTGGAGGCAAGAACATGAGTTGTTTCCAGAAAAGCCTCAGAATGTCTACCAGTCCAAGGCCTATTTCATGTATCGAACGAATCAATCTATTTATGATGCTCAAAAGTTGCTTGACTAAGAGGAAATAATTAGAAGTTACTTAGAATTTCTGATTTCAACTTTTCGTGTTCGAGGTCAGTAATCATGTTGTTTTGCCGAAGCTCGGCTATGCGTTCGAGCTGCTCAATCCTTTGATTCATAGCTGTTGGTTCATTTGGTATTGGGGCTGGATACGACTTACTTGCAACATGGTCATTTTTAATTGGTGGTGAACTTGAAGTTTCAGAAGTAGGCGAAGCTTTCAGGTGCTTGAGTATTGCTTCCTTTTTCTCAATCTCGGATTCACTGTCAGATACAGCCAGCGTCCACTTGCCTTTATAGAAGTACCTCAACTTGTAGAGGTTTGAAGGGTCCTTGTACCAGCCGTTGTTTCTACCAGGGACTATCTCAAGCGTTTGTAGAAACTCTTTTAATTCATCTGGAATAACTGAATTATCTAGGTCTGGTGTCATTGTGAATTCTCTTTGAGTGTCGTTGGCTGCGGAATATGACTTTGTTGTTTTTGATTTTTGAGATATGTAAATTGACGCAATACCGTAAGTCAGACCACCATTAATTAACGCGCCCAGGATGGTGTCGACTGGAGTTCTGACAGCGCCCTGGGAGGCGGCAATGCCGCCAAGAATTGCCATTCCGATTGTCCACTTACCTCGGTTGTCCACACGCCAAACTTACCTGTAAGAGATGCTTAAAATGTAGACAGATGGAGACACTGCTATTACTCAATTGCTAAAGGTGGTATCCACTGCTTGATGTTGCGACTTCCAATCAAAGTGTCGGATGGCATCCAATTGGAAACTGAAGTCAATAGCCTTAAAGTCCCTGGGGGCAGTCTTGAACCTTTTCGACGCAATTCGAAACAATTTGAACATTGAAATTGTGGTGGACATGCCTCGGTTTCAGTTGGCTGGCTGGTTTTTCCAAGGGGAGAGTCCTGTTAAGTGTCCTACCTGTAGCACTTCTTACAAAATATTTCGTTGTCCGTATACAACTTCTAAGGGTGAGTATAAATATTGGGCGGTGGTGTGTGATGGGTGTGAAACCGCATCAACTCTTGACGGCATCTCAGAAGCGAATAAAAAAGCGTTAACAAAATGGGACAAAGAGGAATTCAAGAACGTACCTTTAGGCATTTCTGAGCAAAAGCCCACTCTCGCAATTGTGGAAAAGCCATCAAAGCCTCATCCCATTAAAACAACGGCAAAAATGTATCCACCAAGGTTTACCCGTTCTGATGACCCGATGCGTAATGCCGAAAAAAGGTTCTTTGAAGCATGCAGAGACCAGCTAGGAGATGATTGGACAGTTCTGTATGAGGTCAGTTGGTTTGGTCGGCGAAATCAGGGCAACGAAAGAGGGGATGCAGATTTTCTTTTGATGCACCCACTAATGGGAATTTTTTGCGTTGAGCTAAAGGGTGGTCAGGAGATTTTTGTAAAAGGTAACCAATGGTTCACTATCCCGCATGGAAAAACTGAACCAGTAAAAATTCGAGACCCTTTTATGCAAGCGGCTGAATCTAAATCGGTCCTTTGGGATTACATTCGCAAAATTGCTCCGGACATCAAACTTTCGGGAGCTTTCGGCCATTTCGTCGTTTTTCCTGGGGCAGAAATAAGTGGAGACCTTTCTCCAAGTGCAAGACGGTCTCTTATCTGCGACAAGAACGATATGCGAAACCTGTTACCGACTATTACACGAATTTCCAATACTTTCGGTCAGCGTTTGAAACTTACTGAAGAGAACATTTCCATGATTCGAAACACGCTTTTGCCTGATGTGGTCTTGGTGTCGCAAACGCAGAACTCACTCAACCAGGCTGCCGAGACATTGGAACAGCTAACAGAACAGCAACTTGTCGCGTTTGAAATGCTGAGAAATCTGAAAGAGTTTGTTGTTACTGGTGGTGCGGGAACAGGGAAAACAGTCCTTGCTTTTAACAGGGCATGCGCACTGGCTTTGCAGGGAGCTAAAACATTGTTCCTGTGTCATTCAACAGCCGCAGCGAGGCACTTGCGAGGTTTGGTCGACCCGCGTCTAGATGAAAACTTAGGTATCTTCTCACTTGATGAATTTATTTCCGAGGTGATGGAATCTGCCAGTTGGAAAAAAACTATCTTTAAAAATGAAAATATTGAGAATATCGAAAATAATTTTCTCGAAAAAGCACTTGAGAAGCAAATATTTTTTGATGCTCTAATTATTGATGAAGCTCAAAACATTCCAAGAAAATTTGTCGAATTATTGACATCAATTTTACCGAATGTTGGAACACGATACATATATATTTTTGGTGATAGTCGACAAAACACTCTTCGTATAAAAAGAAGTGCACTAACTTTATTC
>CALCGD010000321.1 GCA_937900875.1 uncultured Flavobacteriales bacterium | reverse complement strand
TTATTGGAGTAGGGCAAGATGTAATGCATCGCTATGCCGAAAAAACGGGCGGAACTGCAATGAATGCGACTACCGAAGTGTTGTTTAATATGTCTTCAACCGCTCACATTTTGGGAGGTTGCCCAATGGGAAAAACGAAGGAAACGGGCGTGGTAAACGAGAAATTTGAGGTACACGGATACCCAAATATGTACGTATTGGACGGTTCAATTATTCCGTGTAACCTAGGGGTAAACCCAAGCCTTACCATTACCGCGTTAAGTGAATACGCCATGAGTTTGGTGCCCGAAAAACACGGTAACAAACGTGCCACACTTGAACAACAAATGAAACAAGCAATAGTATGAAGTTCACATCTTCTCTAATAGTATTGATGTTCTTGTTTTCGGTGGCTTCGTGCCAAACGGATGAGCTGTTTTGCGGTGATGTGAATCAGAATTCGAATGTCACTTCGGTTTCCAAAATTGGGTTTGGTTCATGTGCTAATCAGAACCAAAATTTTCCAGTTCTTGAGAAAATTGTTGATCGAAATCCGGATGTGTTCTGCTGGCTTGGGGACAATATTTATGGCGATACTCAGAACATGAAAACCCTTAAGCGCAAGTATACCCTACTTGGGTGCAAGCCAGAGTTTAGAGATTTGAATAAAACAACGCACTACTTAGCGGTTTGGGACGACCACGATTATGGTGCTAATGATGCCGGAAAGGAGTATTCGAAAAAGGAAGAGTCGAAAGATATATTCCTCGATTTTTGGAGTGAGCCGCAAACTTCAGAACGGTGGAACCACACAGGTATTTATCACACGGAAACCTACGGTCCAATTGGTAAGCGAGTTCAATTTATTATGCTCGATACAAGAACCTTTAGAGATCCATTGCTGAAAGCTGATGGTAAGGAGTGGAAGAACGACTACAAACCCAATTACGACAGTGCGGTTACTTTTTTAGGCGCTCAGCAATGGGTATGGTTGGAAAATGTAATACAGCAGCCAGCAAATTTAAGGGTTGTAATGAGCAGTAATCAGTTTGGAATTACATACAATGGTTATGAGGCATGGGCTAATATGCCTATTGAACGGCAGCGATTTATCGACCTTATCCAATCAACACAAGCAAACGGAGTAGTTTTTATTTCTGGAGATGTGCATTGGGCTGAAATTTCTAAACAAGATGTGGAAAACGGCTATCCGTTGTACGACATTACATCAAGCGGAATAACGCAAGAATGGAGTTCAACCGAACCAAATGATAACAGATTGGGAGAGGCATTCCGTCCCAACAATGCTGGAATGATTGAGATTGATTGGGAATTACAGGACCCTACCATTGAGTTTAAAATTATTGATGTAAACGGGATTGAGGTTCTTACCCATCAAATTCTGTTGTCTGACCTGCAATTTTGATTAGAACTTGTAGTTCAATCCAATTAGCCAAGGGCTAAGAATGTTCGAGAACTCCATGTTGAAACCCAATGCTTTCACCTTTTTGATAGGATACGCTCTTATCCCTATTGCGCCTGTAAAGTAGTACGCATATTTGCTTCTGAGTGGAAGATTGGTGTCGAAGTAATCCACACCAACGGTAAATGTTCCGTATACGTCTACTATGTCACCTCTCAGATTCTTCTTTGTAAGGTCGTCAACAAAATTATATAGATGAAAATTGACATGTATCCCGCCAGTATACACGTCCATTTTGTAAACCTTTTCGCCAAACTCAGGGTCTCGCTGTAGCATACCACCATAAAGCGCTAATCCAACATACCGATGAACTCCATATTCTACTTGCAACTTTAATGGAACTCCACATAAATCTCCAAACCCATAATCGTATCCGATAAATCCTGAGCTAAGTTGTATAACCAAATTGCGGCCTTCAAATGCGTAGCCCCTATCAGTGTCTTGTTGTTTTTTCTGCGCCATTGCGTTTGTCACTAATAAAATTGTGAGAACAAGAGGGCAGATTATTTTTCGAGTTTCCATGATTTCCTTCGTTTCTATTTAAGTTACTTAGGAAGTATCTGGTCGGTTGCAGTCGTTAATCGATGCGACTCAGAACTATGGAATAATGAGACATGTTTGTTTCATGTTTTGTTAATATGTCTCATTTGCAACATTCACATTATCAGTCACTTATGTCGTTTGTCGGTACTTTTAACCCTTTGGAGATTAGTAGCAGTCCGACAAACGTTACGGCTCCGTTTAGGATGAGAAGTTCGAAACCGAACTTGTATCCAAATAGGAGTGCCTCGGAATTGACGTTTATTAGGTAAGTCAGAAGTGGCGAAGCCAAACAGATAATAGGAACAAGCTTATCCCGTACTCTGAGCTTGGTAAGCATTCCAAATCCATACAGACCGAGTAACGGACCGTAGGTGTACCCTGCGAAGGTGAAAACTTGAGCAATTACGCTATCGTTTCCTATCCAATGAAAAATCATGATTGTGATAATGAGCAACACAGACATCACCACATGAACCATCTTTCGAAGGGACACTTGCTCATTTTTCGGCTTTTTCTCTATGTCTAAAATATCTACGCAGGCTGATGTGGTTAGTGCCGCTAGTGCGCTGTCTGCACTAGAATATGCCGCAGCAATCAACCCTAGAATGAATAGAATTCCAACTACAATTGGTAGATATCCGCCTGTGGCGATAATAGGGTACAGGTCGTCAGCTTTAGTAGGAATTTCAATGCCCTTAGCTGCTGCAAACAAATAAAGCAACGCACCTAATGCCAAGAAAA
>CALCGD010000320.1 GCA_937900875.1 uncultured Flavobacteriales bacterium | reverse complement strand
CCGTTCCAATCTTGTCAGCATCTGCTTCTAATGCAACACGACCTTTCCCGAATGGAAGTACATAATCTTCGCTTGGCTCAATGGTTCTGGCGCCTTCTGTTCCTTTAATCTTGCTCCAATACAAGCCTTTATGTTCGAGCATTACCACCGGATTTGGGTCGTAGTAAGCCGCTTTCATCAACCCTTTGAGATCGGCACCCGTTGACGGATACGCTACCTTAATGCCTTTGATATTACAGAGCACGCTTTCAACGCTAGACGAGTGATACGGACCTCCGCTACCGTATGCCCCAATTGGAACGCGCAAAATGCATCCCACAGGCCATTTACCATTACTCAAGTAGCACGAACGACTCACCTCTGTGAATAGCTGATTCAATCCTGGCCAGATGTAATCGGCAAACTGAACCTCCACAATCGGTTTCAATCCAACGGCACTCATACCCACGGTACTTCCGATTATGAATGCTTCTTGAATAGGCGTATTAAATACACGATGGTCACCAAAAGTCTCGGCCAGGGTAGCCGCTTCTCTAAACACACCTCCCAGCCTTCTACCTACATCTTGTCCGTAAAGCAAGCATTCTGGGTGCTTGGCCATCAACTCGCGAATAGCAAACAGAGCACTATCAACCATTACGGTTGGTTCTTTTCCTGCCGGAGCGCGTTCGCCTTTCTCTTCGGTTATGGGTGTTGGCGCAAACACATGATCGAATAAGTCCTCTGGACGAGGATCTTCAAAAGTCAACGCCTTTTCATATTCGGCCTGAACAAAATCTCGTGCTTCAGATTCTATCGCCAGCAATTCCGCTTCGGCTATTTCCGCCTCAAGCAATTGCTTTCGTAAAACAGGAAAGGGGTCTCTTTTTCCGTGTTCTGCAAGGTCTTCTTCTGTTCGATAGAAATCCATCCGAACACCCGATGTATGGTGATTGAGCAATGGCACTTTTGCATGAACCATGATTGGTCTGCGCTCTGTACGAATAGTCTTTATTGCCTTCTCAATCGCATTGAATGACTCCGTAAAGTCGGAGCCATTAACCGATTGAACCTCAAGTCCTTTGAATCCTTTCGCATACTCACTCGCATCCATGGATCGAATCTCTTCTGCCCTTGCAGATATGTCCCATTCGTTATCCTGAACTAAGTATAGAATAGGCAGTTGCTTAAGCACCGCCATTTGCAAGGCTTCGGCTACTTCTCCTTCTGTTACAGCCGCATCGCCAATAGAACAAACCACAATAGGCTTATCGTCCATATGGGCATCCAAATTCATCAATTCTCGGTATTGCACGCCCATCGCAAGTCCAGTGGTTGGAATGGCCTGCATGCCTGTAGCCGAACTCTGGTGTGGAATTTTTGGCATATCATCCCGCTTCAAACTTGGATGACTGTAATACGTTCTTCCGCCAGAAAATGGGTCATCTCGCTTAGCAAGAAGCTGAAGCATTAACTCATGTGGTTGCATTCCAATACTCAAAAGAATAGAATCGTCTCGATAATATGGCGCCACAAAATCCTGCGGTTTGAGCTGTAGTCCAAGTGCAATTTGAATAGCTTCATGTCCACGCGATGTGGCATGAACGTACTTACTCGTTACACGCGCATTCTCTTCATAAAGCGTAGTCATTGCCTTTGCAGTACACATCAGGCGATAAGCCTTTTTCAGTACTTCATCAGAAACCGTATTTCCCTTGCTTCTCTTTGCCACAGTGCTCATTCTCCAAATGTAATCAGAAGATTATCGTTCTCCTTTTTTGAACTTAGAAATGGCATTTCTCGTGAAATCGGACAACACCAGTTTTCCACTTAACTCTGCTCGATGAGTGAGCAGATCATCCCAATGCTCTGTTCCTTCCCAAAACACATTCTTTAGCAACATCATGGCTTCAGGATTGCTTTCAGACAGCTTTTCAATAAGTTCATTTATCGCAGAATCCATTTCCTCTACAGAATCATGAATGGAGGCGTATAGACCCTTCTCTCGTGCCCATTCAGCCGAATACCACTTGGTAGCATCTATGCTCATCTGACTAAACGCAGAATTGCCAATTTTCTTTTGCACTGCCGGACCGACTACGAAAGGCCCAATACCAATAGCCAGTTCACTCAACTTAACTACCGAATGCTTGGTTCCGAATGCGTAATCGGCTGCAGATGCGAGCCCCACTCCTCCTCCAACAGCTTTACCTTGAACCCTGCACAACACAAACTTTGGCGCTTTGCGAATTGCGTTAATTACGCCTGCAAAACCTGAGAAGAACACCTTTCCAGTTTTCAAATCATCGATTGAAACCAACTCATCAAACGAAGCACCAGCACAAAAAGCCCGTTCACCAGCGCTTTTCATCAAAATGACTTTCACATCCTCATCTTTCCCTGCATCCTCAATTGTCTGCGCCAGTTTGCGCAACACTTTTCCAGGTAACGAATTACTTCGCGGATGATGAAATTCGATGGTAGCTACACCTCGCTCATCGGTTGAAATTGTCACTCCACCTTGGTCAATTACGTTCTCAGTCATAGTTTTCGATTAAGGAATGCAAAACTAAAAGATAGTGCGAACCCTTGTTTGCAGCACCAGATTACAATCAATATTCCGAAATTAGCGACTTAATGCTCAACCAGATCTGCATAAAAACGGCCGAGATTATTCTTTCGGTGCTTTCATCTCAAACAGAGGTGAAAGACAATGCCGTTTGCGAGCCTGTCGAATATTTCGACTCTATTTATCGCTTGCAGGCAGGTGTTCTAAACCGCTTATCTGAGCACGTTTTGGGGGCAGATAGTCTGTTTTCAAGATTAGAAGAGCATTGTTCTGCAGAAGAGCTAGAAGCGCTGGAAGTCTTTAATATCTGGTTCAAAGATCAGAAAATTAAAAAGGTTAATCTTTCAGACTTATACGAATTGATGCTGTTGATTGAATTTCCTATTCAAGACGGAAAGATTACGGCAGATACGGAGAATTTGGACTCAATAGGTTCGTTCTACACCCCAATTGAGTTAGCAGATAAAATCGTGGCGCTGACGATGGATAACTATATCTACAACAACATTGGAATTGAGCGTTTTTCGTCATCGGTAAAGTCAAAAAGTCAGATTAGGTCGGTTAAGAATTTGTTCTTGAGCACTGGCTTTGGCGATTATTCTTGTGGTACTGGAAGCTTTCATTTGGCCATACTTAGATATTTCCAATCGTATTTAGCCAGTTCGATTCAGGAAATGAAGAGATTCTCGGTAAATTTTCGCGGGATAGAAGCAGATTCCTTATCCTTAGAAATTGCCAAAATCCAAATGTTGGAGATGCTTGGCGACACCAAGATGCAGGGGCATTTCAACAGGACTTTCCTTCATAGAAATCCGCTTATAGCACCAAACCAAGAATACCCAGATTACCCTTTCTGCCTCGAATTCTACTACCACAATGATTTAGCGATGGCGCTGAATCAGATTTCAAAATGTGACGTTCTTGTGGGTAATCCTCCATGGGGAACAGTAGATTTTGACGTACAGCACTATTTCCATCTTCTTTGTCCTCATTTGAGTAAAATTGAAGACGAAACAGAACTTGAAATCGCGCTAGAGAATCTGTCAGAAACACATCCAAATCTATACGAATGGTTGCTCAAACATGATGAATCAATTGATTTGGCTTGTGAGGAAATTTACAATGATGAGCGGTTTGAGCACTCTACAATGGGCGGTCTTCACACAAACGTTCTTTTCACCGAATTGTCTAATGGTTTGTGCTCAGAAATTGGAACAACTGGCTTGGTTCTGAAAGGCTCCACCTTAGCAGATCCACTAAACAAACGACTACTCAAACATCTTTCTGACCACAATAGAATTCATGCTCGGTACGACATCTTGAATTCAAACCGAATCTTTAATATCGATTCCAGCGAAGAATTTTCTATTCTAATTCTTGGAAATAATATTTCTTCAAAAGTGAAGCACCAAACTGGGTTAACTAAACTGTCTGAAATAAACTGAATTAAGCCTTGTTAGCAATTAACCCTCGCTTTCGGTAGTACTTTACCCCAAAGGCGATTGCAAAGGCGCCAATAACACCGGGAGCGGTCCATGGCAGCACTCCCCACATTCCCGGAAGGACTTTCGACATCCACGTGTAACCTCCAAACACAAAGAATGCCGTATAGGCCGCAATTCCACTGGTTAGAAGTCCAATCATGTGCAGACGAATACGGTCTTCATTTTGGCGAGGTCCATTTAAGTTCTTAATGAAGGATGGAATTCCCGTGAGACCTAAACACCCAAATATGATTAAAAGCACAGAAGAATTATTGCCTTGTAGCATGATTCCGTACCCTAGCATGAGCACACCAGCCAAAGCTATCACACCATCAAACGCAATCCGCATCCAATGAAAACGTGCTGAGTTTTGAACTTTCGGTCTCAAAATTGCCATTCCATACCACAACGGATTTGAGGTGATGAGCGAAATGAATCCGAGGAATATGGCCATGAAATATTTACCGATAATGACATTCTTGACACTAAGCAAAGCTGCAGTTGCTACCACCACCCACATGGCAATGACATACAGCTTGCCAACCACCCGGTGTCCTTTCCCTCCTTTCTTTATAAAAACAGGTATCCAGAATAAAACGAGACTTGTAAACCCGAAAGAAACGTGCAAATAGAGAAGTGTTTTTACGATGAGTTCCATAATGTTTGATTTTTGATTCGGCTCAAACATATTCCGAATCACGGCCAATTCAAGAACAAAAGGGACGGATAACAAGCCTCGGTGACCAATGTCAATCAACTGGGACGAACCGCAATTTCACTTGACCGCTGTCAATCTAACAGTTCCCGAATTTTGGAGATAAAAGAGCGTGAAACAGGTATTTCTTGCTCCACAACACTTTGCAATTGAAGCCGTAAACCCTGTGCGTTGCCGCTCACTTTTTCTATACAATCCACATTCACCAGATAAGAACGATGACAGCGAACTACATCGGTTGCAGCAAACTTCTCTTCGGTAGACAATAGCGTGGCGCGGATAATTTCTTTGCGCAATGTTCCTTCGCTCATGTACCAAACCGATACGTAGTTCTGCAATGCCTCAATGTACCTAACGTCTCGTACCTCTAAAGCGTGCGTTAGGCCATTTTCGTCTTCTAATTCAATCTGCTCGGTGAGCTCTTCTTTCTTTGGATGAAGATGCTTTGAGAGGTCAACAGCGCTCTCTTCATTCTGCTGCGTTGCTCGCAACTGAATGAGAATGCCCGACAAAGCAACAGGGAAAATTCCAATGAGTGAAGTGTATCCAATCATTCGCAGAAAGTTAAAATACCCCAACGACCTCCAATTAGATAACCAATTAACAAACAAGTAGTTACCAATTGCTATCCAAACAATAAGAACGGTTGCCATGAGCATCCATTTTCCTAAGGTCCAAGACGGACCAAACGTTTGAATTTTGAAAATGTATCGTGTGCCAAACTCGAACAACCAACCAAAAACCACTGTAACTGCGCCAAAACCAACAGAAACCCAAACCAAATCAGCCCAAGGTCCTTCAATTCCGAATGGGCGAATTAAAAGAAGAAACAGCACGATAAATACGCCCACCCACAATATGGTAAGCAGACTCTTTTTAAAGCTGTCTTTATCTGGAAATGGTTGATTGAATTTACTGAGCACGCTCAAAAATAGAATTGACTCGCACTAAAGCGAACTAAAAGAAGAAATGAATCTTCTCTTTATTCTTCCATCCAGCACGAGATTCATACTCCACGAAGTAGATTTTCACATCTGCCCTGCTCTCATAATCAACAAAGAAAATCTTCTTATCAGCGCGGCTTTCGTAGTCGACAAAAAACCAATTCCCTTCATTACCATCGGCTCGGCTTTCATAATCCTGTTTAAAAACTAAAAGGTTTGCTTGACTTTCATAGTCAACAACAAAAACTTTAACGTCTGCTCGACTTTCGTACTCCACGCTGAATACTTTTTGTGCTTGCGCACCGATAGTCATCAGTCCAAAAATCAACAAGAGAGTAATATGCTTCATCATCCCATTCCATACTCACGTTCAACTTTAGCAATCCGAACGCGGTAACCTGCATACCACTTCTCTTTGCCCAACTCTTTTGCGCGAAGATGCTTCTGGTATTTAGACCATTCTTGAATAGTTTCCATGTCTTTGAAATAGAGAACCGTAATTCCAAAGCCCTCTTGGTTTCTCATCGACTCTTCGCCAATAAAACCGTCAAGCTTTTGGGCGTCTTCCCAAAGTGATGCATTCATAACGCTGTAGCCCTCATCTACTTCCGTTCTTTGCGAAGTAAATACAACTGTAAAATAGGGCGGTTTTGGAGTATTTGCGAACATGCGATTAAATTAGACAATTCATTTATCCAATCATCATTATGAGGCCGCAAAAACATTCCCACGGAGATTACTACACGAATTACATTTCACTCGTTGAAGAAAAAGATTTGTTCTCTGCGCTAGCCAATTCTGTAAATCGCTCAAACACATTTTGGTCAGTATTGACCGAAGAACAAGGCAATTATCGCTACGCGGAAGGTAAATGGAGTATTAAAGAATTGCTACAACACATTATTGATACTGAACGGATATTCAGCTACCGCGCACTAGCCTTTGCGCGAGGAGAAACCATTGCGCTGCCTGGTTATGATGAGAACGAATACACGGATAATTGCTTTGCTGATGAACGGACACTCAAAAGCTTAGTAGACGAATTAAAAACGGTGAGAGAAGCCACAATTCACTTATTCAAGAGCATCAAAGAAGAACGGCTCGATAAGATTGGCACAGCAAGTAATTCACCCCTTTCAGCAAGAGCGGCTGGCTTCATTCTAATTGGTCATGAAATTCACCATATGAATGTAGCGAAAGAGCGGTACTTGAAGGGTTAGGGGTTGGTGACTCTTCAGCTTAAAACAGGCACTAAACAAAACGAAATATCCAATAGCATCCAGATGAAAGAGGAATCTCCCGCTGAGAATCAAATTCACCGTGTAACAAGTTTTCAAGACCTTGTTTCCGCGCCTTTTTATGGGGAAAGCAACGCTATTTGTTGGAGTCGCAAACTAGTCGGTGACTTTTCTGAAATTGTTAGTAAGGTAAAGTTGAACGAGAATATGGCGGTGCTTGACGAAGATGAGCTTCACGAACTGCAATTGAGCGCACAGGGAGAACTTGCTCGCGAAACGCTGCTGAACGACATGAAGCTATTGATGGCTCATGGCGCTTCTCCTACCCTTAATCTTATTAAATGGTACGAGAGAGATGATGCCTACCCGTTTTTTCCGACTGATGTATATTCCTTTCATGTAGACCGTTCTCCTATTCCTACCGATACCTTTTTGTGCACCTACCATGGCGATGCGAGCGACATCATCTCCAATGCTCAGGCCGAGCAAAAGATATTGGTCCCTGAAATACGAACTGAACTTAAAAAACTCTATGGCGGAAAAGATGAAGGATTCGATGCTTTTTTAACTGAAAATTTCTTTGACCTACACTATCAAGCGAAGCCCGCTGCAAGCCCAATCAATTTAGGTGTGGGTCACTTATGGAGATTAGCAGTTGACCATTCTGAAAGCAAAGCTTTGCCTTGTATTCACCGCGCGCCAAAGGAAAAAACAGGAGAGACGCGTTTATTGATGATTTGTTGATTGTAGAGACGCGATGCTTCGCGTCTCTACCGTGTCTATTGCTCCTTATTCTTCACCATCGTTAGAATGGTGGCAATAGCACAGGTCTCGTTTTCCTCATCGTAAACCTCAACCAACCATTTTACAATTCCTTTTTTGATGTCGTCTTCGTCTCGTTTTTCCTGCTGAATTCTTTCTTTACAGGTTAATCGAACTCCGATTGTCATTCCAGGATAAACCGGCTTGGTGAAACGTGCTTCATCAATTCCATAGTTCAGAAGAACTGGGCATTTTCTATTCTCAACGAACATACCCGCTGCTTTAGAAAGGATCCAATATCCGTGTGCAACACGTCCTTCGAAAAGCGTTCCTTCCAATGAGGTAACGTCCGTATGCGCATAGAAATGGTCTCCACTTACGTTGGCGAAATTGATAATGTCAGCTTCAGTAACGGTGTGTTTATGTGTGATAAGTGTTTCGCCAATCTCAACATCCTCAAAATGCTTCATAAATGGATTGAGCAACACTTCTTTCTGCTTGGCTCCTTGCTGATAAACATCAGTAATAGCTGTAATCATCGTTGGCGAGCCTTGAATTGCGGTACGTTGCATGTAATGCAGTACGCCCCGTTTTCCGCCCATCTCTTCTCCTCCTCCAGCTCTTCCTGGTCCACCATGAACCAATAACGGCATTGGCGAACCATGTCCTGTACTTTCCTTGGCGCAATCTCCGTTCAGCACGAGAATTCGACCATGATAAGAAGCCGCTCCAAGAGCGAATTCTCTTGCCGTTTTCTCATCATTAGTTACAATGGAAGCGCATAACGAACCTAAACCAAGCTTGGTAAGTGCAACAGCTTCATCCATTGTTTTGTAAGGCATAATCGTGCTTACAGGTCCGAATGCCTCGATATTATGAACGGCTGAATTATTGAACGGATCATCATTTCGCATAAGAATTGGCGACATGAACGCACCTTTAGAACCATCAGCTCCAATGGCGTCAACTGGGTCGAGGTTTCCAAAAACGATTTGGCTTTCCTTCAGTAGCAAGTCAACCTGTTCTTTTACCTCACGCATTTGGTCTTGACCAGCTAAGGCGCCCATTCTCACTCCTTCTGCAGTTGGAGCACCAATGGTTGTTTTCTCTAATCGTTGACCTACGGCAATCTGTACGTCTTCTACCAAGTTCTCTGGAACCATTATCCTACGAATGGCGGTACATTTCTGTCCACACTTAACTGTGATTTCCTTAGAAACTTCCTTGATAAACAAATCAAATTCTGGCGTTCCCGGAACAGCATCTGGCCCTAAAACTGATGAGTTCAAACTGTCAGCTTCCATATTAAACGGAACAGAATTGTTGATAATACTTGGCTTCGCTTTCAGCATTCTACCTGTTGAGGCAGAACCAGTGAACGTTACCACGTCCTGCATTTCAACATGGTCGAGTAAATCGCGTGCAGAACCACAAATCAATTGCAATGAACCTTCTGGAACTATACCAGAAGCAATGATGTCTCGAACCATAACCTCTGTCAAATACGAAGTAACGGTAGCTGGTTTTACGATAGCTGGAACTCCAGCCATCCAGTTTACAGCCACTTTCTCCAACATTCCCCATATCGGGAAGTTGTAGGCGTTAATATGCACGGCAATTCCCTCCTTAGGCACCATAATATGGTGACCGATGAAGGTTCCCGTTTTTCCTAATGGTGCGTAATCACCATCCACATAATGACTGCTATTGCCAAACTGTTTTCTGAGGCTTGCATTGGCAAAAAGATTACCAATTCCACCTTCAATATCAATCCAGCTATCTATTCGAGTAGCGCCTGTTTTGTAGCTTACCTCGTAGTACTTCTCCTTCTTTTCTAACAAGTGCAACGCCAAAGCTTTTAGCATCAACCCTCGCTCTTGAAAAGTCATTTTTCGTAATGCTTCCCCACTCTTCCTTCCGTACGCTAGAGCCGCCTTAAAGTCTAAGCCATTGGTAGAAGCATGTGTAACAATTTCGCCTGTTACAGAATTAAACAACGGACTTCCGTCTCCGTCTCCGTCTATCCAATTTCCTGCTAAGTAGTTCTGAAGTTTCATGCAATTTAATTTGAGCCCAAATATAAACAAGGGTGCATGTCCTCGAATTCTAACATTAAGAATGCGGATTAGTCTCCTACAATTACTTTCTTTGGCTCGATTTTTCAAATGGTCAGCAAACTCGAATCGTTCATTTCCAAACGCGCTGCTTTGGTTGGAGGCGTTGTGGCCATGGCAGCATACATCTATGTTGTGCTTCGCGGTTATTTCGTGCCGCCCTTTTGTGATGAGATAAACACTTTTTTACCTACGTAAGAACTGGCGACATGCAGCCATTTTACGCACACTTAGACGCCAATAATCACGTAATAAACTCAGCACTTTCTCGGCTTTTTTACGTTCTATTTGGCGGAGAAATATTTATTCTTCGCCTAGCGAACATGCTAGCATTTGCGGGTTACTTGTACTACGCTTTTCGATTTAAAGCATTTTTCAAAAACTCCACCGTATGGCTGGCCTGGTTTATTGCCATGGTTACCACTCAGTTCATCATTGATTTTTTCCATTTGAGTCGAGGCTACGGCCTTTCAATGGCGTTTTTACTTGGCGCATTCTTCCATCTACTCAGCTACAATAGGCTGGCAAGCACCAAGCATTTCCTACTTGGATTGACCTTGATTTCTTTAGCTATGTGGTCTAATCTATCGGTGTTACTTAGCGCCATTTGTGTTGCAGGCGTATTTGTATTTACGTGGGTCTTTAAGCACGGAAAGAAGCATTCTATTGCAGATCATAGTGTTCAGCTAATTGGACTGCTCGTGCTTTTTGTAGCTCCAGCAGTAGCAGCAATCCTGTATGGATTTGAGCTCAAAAATGCAGGCAGTCTTTACTACGGTGCCGATTCTGACTTTTGGTATTACAGCATTGTCAGAACCTTGAGGTTTATCACTAACAATTGGGAGTATTCTAATTGGTTTGCAGCAGTTTGCATTCTCATTTTAGTGGTTATCTCTATTTGGAGCACACTAAAAAGAAGAAAAGCAGATTTTATCCAATTGCATCTTGTGTTATGGGGTTCCATTATTGGCATTGTTGCCATGCATTATCTCAACGATGTTAAATACCCTGTTGACAGGGCGGTGCTTCATCTTTTTATATTGTTCTCTACCCTCCTGTTTTTAGAGATTGATCTCTTTCATAAAAAGGCTGTAAGGTGGTTTGGTTTTGCTATTGCACTTTCAAGCCTTTCGCTCACCGTGGTTAATGCAAACTTATCGCACACCAACTTATGGGACACAGTTCATTTGCCAAAAGCTTATTACACTAAAATGCTAGATTGGCAAAAGGAAAACAATCGATTTCCAACACTGTCTGCTCATGGTTTACACAAATTTGTGTTAGACTATTACGCGTTTCTTGGTGACGACAAGTTCATTCCATCCGCCAATGGAGATTACCCAAGCTGCGTTGCAGATTTTGTCATCCTTAAAGATGATGTGCTGTGGGAAGGTTCCAATTTGTACGATACAGTTTATTACCATCCGGAGTATCAATCGGGGTTATTGCAGTTACGAGAAACTCCAGATTGGAATGTTATTGATTCCGTTGTGAAAAACCAACAACCCATGACTGGAGAGTACATGAGTTTGGGTGATTTTAACGTTGCCAATTTCCTTCGAAACCCCGCTTACATTTCTGCCACTTTTGATGCTGAAAGCCAGAAAGAGCTTAAAGAAGTTCAGTTAATATTCTCCGTTCTTGATTCTACAGAACACAGATTGCGTTATGAGAAGATTGACCTTCATACATTTTACCCAGGTTTACGTAGCAAGCAAACGATAACCGCTAATTACCTTCTGGAAAACACACCTGTAAATGCAGCCAAAATAGCCGTCTTTATTTGGAATATTAAAGGCAAACCTCTTACCATTTCAAACACAAACACCAAGCTTCACGTAGCAACCAGAAGACCTTAGCAACGTCTTCCCTACATGAAAACCTTGTTTTTTCACATACTATTTAAGCTTGGGTTAATCAATAAATGAGACTATTGAAACTTTAATCCAATGTGAACTGAGCTCTAGCGGGTCTCGGTAAAAAAGTGTGGCTAAAAATCCGCAACAAAAAAGGGCGACATTTCTGCCGCCCTTTCCTTTCGATTCAAGTGAATCTTAATAACTAAATACCGCTGAATTGGAGTTGTTTCCAACATTCCAACTTACCTCAAAGCCGTAAGCGCATGTTCCGGAAGCAGGATTTCCATTCTGATCTACACCCAATGTAAGTGTGTAGTCATCTCCATCTACTTCGTGCACCAACTGACCTGAGTTAAATCTCCAAAGCCCGCAGTATGTGTTCGATGTTAATGGCTGATTGTAATAGGTCATGAAATCGCTTCCGTATCTATTTACACCCCAAGAGTCCATTCCACTTGTTCCGTTAATGGTAGTATCACCTTGAGCAGCAAAACCTATGTAAGCGTATGGCACATTTGGGTCTGAGCCCGCTGGCGAATAACTCCAGGTAACGGTTCTTGCATGGTTCCACTCTGCCGATTGAGAGTTATCAAACGTTACATCCATACCAATTGCTCTAGACTCGTAAGAGAAATCTGCATTGCCAAGCAGGAATTGCCACCAATCATGTCCGTCTAGGTTTTTAAGTGTTTTAACACCATCAAACTCAATAGAGCGACCGTTGCTAAGGCGTGTTACTTTAAAATCTGTGAATGTTTGCTCTAAAACAGCACCTGCCTCTGCCCAGGTATTTCCTGCTATCAGTTCAACTTTAATTTGACCAGCTCGTGTTCTAGACGGGCTAAAACATGGCGTTACACCATCAAAGTTGAAAAGCAAAATTCCTTGATTAATTAGAGTACAATCGATGGTGACTCCACATAATGGACTTGAAAAAATCTCGTCATGATAGTCCGTTTTTCCAAATCCATCAATGTCTGCCAAAGCATCATTAATGTCGTTATCGGCTTGATCTAACTCTGCTTTGTAGGTATTAGAGTCTTCGTTAAACTGCTCAACTCTAGCGTCTAGTAATTTCTTAAAAGCCCCGCAGCTCGCTATAATAGAGGTGCTTACAATTGCTACTACGGCAATCTTTAAAAATGATTTGTTCATGGTTTTCTATTTGGATTCACACCGTGTGAAGTATCACACAAATCTACGGTTGATTTGACATCAAACATTAAACAAAGCTAAGACTGAATTATTGCATCGTAAACTATAACGGTCTAAGCGGTCTACTAATCTTCTTATTTTCCTGGAGACCGAACTTTTCCGGTTTAATGTGACGAGATGTGCAGATTACTTAAAATGGAGATTGTTGAATCCGTACTTTTATTTTGTGATTTCGATTCAAAAGCGCGCAGCCCTTTTTATTGCCGTTCTACTTTTCATCTATGTCGCCTTGAGGGCAGCATTTATCCCTTTTACGTTTGATGAGATTCAAACATTTGCCTTTTATATTGAACCTGGAGAATTGCAACCCTTCTTTTCTCGATTGGATGCGAATAATCATGTGCTTAACTCCCTATTAAGTCGCTTTAATTATCTACTCTTCGGAAAATCAATTTTTGCTTTAAGGTTAGCCAATGTGCTGGCTTTTGCATTGTTCATTCTTTATGCCTTCAAGCTTGAACTGTTTTTTAGAAGCAAAAATGTATGGCTTTTATTCTTTCTGACGCTTGTGTTTTGCCATTTCTTACTTGATTTTTTCAACCTCTGTAGGGGTTATGGTCTTTCAATGAGTTTTATGCTTGGCGCAATATTTCACCTCATTGACTTCTCTCGCAAACATTCGATTGTACCGCTTGCGTTCTCTTGCCTATCTCTGTCGCTGGCTGTATGGGCAAATCTTTCATTATTGATATTTGCTATGGCGTTGCTTGTTGTTTTAACATGCCACGTTCTACATCGCTTGACCTTCAATTACGGTGCACTTAAAATTTTAGGCTACTCGGTTTCGATAATAGTGCTGCTTATCCTGCCTTTGGGTTATGCCGTTTACTACTCATTAGAACTGCAGCATGCTGGAGCTCTCTATTATGGTAGCGATACTGGTCTGTGGCAAGACACTGTTTCCAGCCTGGTTAATCAAATAAGTGAAGGCGCATTTTGGGGTTGGCCATTGCTCTACTTAGCGTTTTTCATTTATGGCGCATCACTAATTCGTGCTCTTTTAAGAGTAAGTCACAAATTAGAATCACACATTCCACATGCGCTTTTATGGCTGACCATTTTGGGTACTATTCTAGCACATCATTTGTTTGAAGTGAAATATCCGCTTGACCGTGCAGCTTTGCATTTCATCATTCTTTTTGTTTTATCTCTCTTTTGTTTAATTGACAATTCTCCTAATTGGCTAAAAATTTCTACCACAATCTTACCGCTCGTGT
>CALCGD010000319.1 GCA_937900875.1 uncultured Flavobacteriales bacterium | reverse complement strand
TAAATCTTTTCGTCTTTAATTACGGGCTCAAATGGGGGAGAATCCCACAATTCAATTGGATCGGCAGGCTGCACATCATAGTGGCCATAAACAAGTACGGTAGGCAGTTTCTCATCTACAATCTTCTCTCCGTACACGATAGGATAACCTGCTGTTGGGCAGACTTCTACCTTGTCAATTCCCATCTCCGCTAGTCGAGAAGCTAGCAACTCGGCAGCACGCACAACGTCCTTAGCGTACGCTGGGTCGGCACTTACCGAAGGTACCTTCAATAGGTCGATTAATTCTTCTAAGAATCGGTCCTTGTTGGAACTGATGTAATTGTCTACTGAGTTAAGATTCATGTGTGCTGTTTTTAATCTGATCAAAAATAGTTTTTAATACATCCGAAACATCTCTTACAAAATTGAGTTCAAACCATGATGTGGAAGACAAAACTAGCTGTAACCGATAGGTATCTTTGCTAATCGTTAAATGAATAACCAGAAATTATACGGGCTGCTTATTGCGCTGCTGTTGCTTGGAACGAACGTTTCGGCACAGCTAACCGTGGATGCCAGTTATACTCCGCAGCAATTGGTTGAAGATGTGTTAATTGGTGGGGGTGTGCAGGTTAGTAACTTTCAGTTTTCTGGTAATGCGGCCGCTAGAGGTTATTTCGATGGCTCGAACTCCAACATAGGTCTCGGAAGCGGTATTATTATTTCTACTGGGAGGGCAGCCGATGCTCCTGGCCCAAATGGAACACCGATTAGCGATTTAGGAACTGAATTCAACGGAGCGGGAGATCCCGAATTAACGGCCATTTCTGGTTCGCCTTTAGGCACGTATGATGCAGCGTTTCTAGAGTTTGATTTCGTTCCATCGTCTGACACTGTTCAATTTAAGTACGTTTTTGCCTCTAACGAGTACATGCTTTATGTGGGAACGGGTGTGAACGATGTCTTTGCCTTTCTTATTAGCGGACCAGGAATAGTAGGCGAGCAAAACGTAGCGCTCATTCCAGGAACTGCAACACCCGTTGCGATTGATAATGTAAACGCAAACACCAACGCCCAGTATTATATCGACAACGAAAACCCACCAGGCGCATCGGTAGAATATAACGGGTTCACACAACCATTTACAGCAACAGCGGTGTTAACCCCATGCGAGAGCTACCACATTCGATTGGCAATAGCTGATGCTGGAGATGAATCGTTCGATAGCGCTGTTTTTCTAGAGGCTGGAAGTTTTACCAGCCCGTCTGTAAGTCTAAACGCTGAATCAACGTATTCCGCATCAGCAAACACGGAGGCGCTTGTGGAAGGCTGCAGCTCTATGACATTAACATTTGAGCGCTCCGCTCCCTTAGACGACCCGCTTTCAATTGGTCTTACTTATACTGGAACAGCTACCGTTGGAGCAGATATTTCTAGTATTCCCAACGCAATTACCTTCCCAGCTGGTTCGGCTACTACTACCTTGAGTTTTACGGTTTTAGAGGATAGCCAACTTGAAGGAATAGAAAACATGACCATTACGCTGGATCAATTAAACCCATGTGCAACGGGTCCACCAACATCGGTTACGTTTACTATACAGGACGTGCAGCCGATTGTGCTAAATATAACGCCAGACGTGGTCTTTGTCTGTCCAGAAGAATACAACATTACTGTGGTGCCATCTGGAGGCTATCCAGCATATACGTATGATTGGTCGGGCTCAACCGAAGTTGACGAATCCATCACTGTTTTCCCAATATCCACCACCACCTACAACGTGGTAGTAACCGATGCTTGCGGGTTTTCGGCAACTGCATTTACAACAGTTTCAATTCCAGATTACGATCCAATTCAGGTTTCAGTAAACGATGTAGTTGTGTGCAATGGGGATGAAGCAACGTTAAATTCTCAAGTATCAGGCGGGTTTGGCAACATAACCTACTTGTGGAATGGAAACGGTGCCGATGTAGATTACACGATTACTCCCCAAAACAGCACAACGGTCACGCTGGTGGTTACAGATGATTGTAATTTGTCTCAATCTGCTACAGCAAATGTTTTGGTTGATAACGTTCAGGCATCATTTAGCCATCAGTTAATTGGTCATGCCACGGTTCAGTTTACCAGCAATACGGTAGATGTTTATGGCTATTTATGGGATTTTGGTGATGGCGCTGAAAGTACGAGAGAGTCGCCAACACACGAATATGCCGAGGAAGGAACGTATCTCGTTACGCTAACGGTTGTAAACTCAAATGGCTGTGAAACCACCATAGAACAGGAAGTCACAGTCTATCCACCTTTGCATGTTTACATTCCAAATACGTTTACACCTAATGGTGATGGTGTGAATGATGTTTTCGGAATAGAAGGGGAGGGTTATCTTTATTACGACCTAGAGATTTATGATAGTTGGGGAAGCAAGCTCCGATATGGCCGATTTACCGATAATACTGCTTGGGATGGAATGTACAAGGGAAGACTTGTTCCATCGGGCGCCTACGTTTACGAAGTTTACGTTCAGCCTCCCATCGGAATTGAAGTGAAAAGAACAGGCATATTATACGTCCTCTCGGGAGAATGATAAAGTATTATGCTGAAAAAGTGCCTGTTTCTATTAGCGATGCAAGTTGCGGTGCTTTCTGCCTCCGCAGAGCACCTAGTTGGGGGTGAGATTTACTACGAATGTTTGGGTGGAGATGAATATCAAATCACACTAAAGGTTTATCGAGATTGCTATAGTGCTGGTGCCCCGTTCGATAATCCAGCAAGTATTGCGGTTTATAATGCTGATGGTAACCTCATTACAACTTTACAAGCTCCTTTTGAAGGTTCACAGCAATTAGATGTTGTAATAAGTAATCCGTGTTTACAAGCACCGCCAAATGTCTGTGTTGAGGAAGCCATTTACACAACCAATGTATCCCTGCCTTTTCTTGCTGGAGGATATCACATAGCTTATCAAAGGTGCTGCCGAAACCAGAGCATCGTCAACCTTATTAATCCAGATGCTCAGGGCTCAACTTACTATGTGGAAATTCCTGAAGAAGCGTTAAATAGTTGCAACAGCAGTCCGTATTTCAATAATTTTCCGCCATTGGCTTTGTGCATCGGAGATGAAATAATCTTTGATCATTCTGCCACAGATTTGGACGGAGATCAGCTAGTTTATTCTCTCTGCACACCTTTTCATGGTGGAGATCCAGTTACACCAGCTCCTGTTCCTGCTGCTGCCCCACCTTATGCCGTAATAAACTGGGGTAGTGGATATAATGCGGGGTATCCGCTGGATGCTGCGCCTCAGCTTACTGTTGACGCTTCCACAGGACTTTTAACGGGAATCCCAAGCCAAGCTGGACAGTTTGTGGTTGGCGTTTGCGTAGAAGAATACCGAAATGGAAACTTGCTTAGCATTAACAAGCGCGATTTTCAATTTAATGTGGTGAGTTGCGTTTCAAATGTGCAGGCCATTATTCCGCCTCAGCCAACATTCCATATCCCATGCGATGGACTAACCGTGGATTTTGGCAATGGCAGTATTAACTCAGATTATTATCACTGGGATTTTGGTGTGAGCGGGTTTGCCGAGGACACTTCAGACATTGAAGGTCCTGTTTTTACATATCCTGATACGGGTTCATATGTGGTCTCTCTAATCGCAAACCCTTCTTACCCGTGTGCAGATACAACCGAGAGTATCATAACGGTTTACAATCCCGTGACCGTTGAGATTCTAACCGATGGTAATCTTTGTTTTGATGAGAATGAATTGGATTTCGAAGCCATTGGACAATTTGGTGGAGGTGCCACCTTCGTATGGAGTTTTGAAAATGCAACCCCGAGCACATCTTCCGAGCAAAACCCACAAGGAATTGTGTTTGATACAATGGGAGTTTTCAATGTATCTGTTTTCGTGGAAGAACACATTTGTTCCGATCAGAACACCATTCAAATTCAAACTTATCCCAGACCTGAAGCATATTTCAACCACATACCTTCTGCAGGATGCGCTCCTTACGGAGTGTTATTATTAGACAGCTCCTATTCAGCATTAGGACACGAATCGAATTGGAATTTAGGAGATGGTTCAACCTCAATGGGTTCGCGCGTTTTGCATGAGTATACCATTCCGGGTACCTATGATATTGCGCTTACAATTTGGACTGAAGAAGGTTGCATAGACACCGTATCTTACAGCATTCCCGATGCAGTTACGGTATTTCCACTCCCTGGAGGCGTGTTGTCGGTTGAGCCCGACACACAGTTTATTTTCTATCCCTATTTCGAGTTTGAGGGTGGTGAGTCGTTGAATAGCGAGTGCGTTCTTCACCCAGGCAATGGGCAGAATGTATTAGACACTTCTGGAAATTGCACGTTTGAGTATTCATATAGCGACACAGGAAATTTTGAGGCCATCATGGTTTTTACTGATGGTAATGGATGCATTTCTTCGGATACAGCTTGGGTTAGAGTTGAGCCCGAAGTGAGATTTTGGGTGCCGAATGCTTTTACGCCAAATGATGATAGAGTAAACGATACATGGGGTCCCAAAGCTTTTGGTTTCAGTGAATTTGAAATGTGGGTATATGATAGATGGGGGAAATTGATGTTTCACACTACAGACCCACATGATAAATGGAACGGAAGATTTAACAACAGAGGCAACCAAGAAACCATACTTGGGGTCTATTCGTATCGTATACTAGCCCGTTCTGTTAAGAACACCGTAATTAAGAAGACTGGGCATGTAACATTGCTTAAATAGTAACCCATTGAATAAGGTACTTTTGTGCCTCCGAAAAAACGTCTAGTGAAGAACATTCTTTCCATCCTTGTTTTTGTAGCAATTTCAATTGCCAGTTTGCAATCCTTTGCTCAACTAACCGTAACCGGTGGCCAAACTGCCCAACAATTGGCAGAAATTATTGCTGGGCCAGGGGTAGTGGTTTCAAACGCTTCTATCACTGGAGACCCAACGGCAATTGGTGCGTTCGGCAGCGGAGCCAACAATCCAGGATTAGGTATTCCTAGCGGAGTTATTATGTCTTCCGGAGCGGTTGCTGATGCAGCTGGAGCTTCTGGTGGTTTTTCATCAACTTCCTTTAACCTGCCTGGCGATCCGTTTCTCCAAGCTCAGGCAAACGAGCAATCGAACGATGCTATTATTCTACAATTCGACTTTGTTCCTAATGCAGATTTTGTGACGTTTAGCTACGTTTTTGGTTCTGAAGAATATCCAGAATGGGTGTGTTCGTTCAACGATATTTTTGCCTTTACGATAGAGGGCGTTACGGTGCCATCACCACAAACCAACATCGCTCTTATTCCAGGCACGACCATTCCTGTTTCAATCAATACAGTAAATGATGACCCTTCTTGCGGTGGTAATTATTCTCAATACTACATTGACAATACTGCTGGTTCAGCTTCTCAGTACATAATCTATGATGGCATTACAGTAGTGATGGCTGCTGAAGCAACGGTTATTTGTGGCGAAACTTATCGATTGAGATTAATGCTTTCTGACGGTGGTGACTGGTCTTACGATTCTGGTTGTTTTATCGAGGAAAATAGTCTTACAACAGGAAGTGTTATAGTAGAAACTGCAACTGCTGCCGCAGATTCAACCGCTTACGAAGGATGTAACGATGCTACTGTAACTCTAACACTTAATGGACCGGCTATCGCTCAAGATTTCCCAGTTCCAATTTGGATTGCAGGCGCTACAGCAGAATGGGGCGTGGATTATGACCCAGTACCTGAATTGAATTTGGGGGATAGCACAATTGTAATTCCAGCAGGATCAAATACTGTTACGTTCACAATTACGCCTATAAATGATAATATTTCGGAAGGGGCTGAGTACATCGAATTCATTGTAATTACCTCTACTTGTGGTTTAACCGATACGTTTAGGATTTACATCAACGATTTAGTACCTCTTACCACAACCACAAGTAACGATACAACTATTTGTCTTGGAAACGCGATAGTTTGGTGCGAAGCTTCTGGCGGAGGTGGGGACTATACCTACACATGGGATAACAATTTTGGTGAGGCGGATACGATATTTCCATCACCAACGCAAACCACCATGTATTATGTAACCGCCACGGATAATTGTGGTTCCACTTCCGTAACGGATTCGGTATTGGTTGTGGTTGATGACGGACCAACTCCGTTTGCTGGAAATGATGTGTCCGTGTGTATTGGCGGAAGCATCGTTTTAAACGCGACCTCTAGTGCTCCAAACAGCACATTCTTATGGAATCCAGCTACAGATTTGTCCGATGCCACCATATTCAATCCAATTTGCACCCCACTGGCGGATTTGGAATATATCGTTACTGTTACGCGTCCGGATGGATGTTCGAATGACGACACAGTGCTTGTCACACTTACGCCTCCTCCAACCGCAGATTTTAGTTTGCCTGTTGTAGGGTGTGCTGGGACGCCACTCGTAATCGATTACACAGGAAATGCAAATGCTGCAGCTCAATACCAATGGAATTTTGATGGTGGCACCATAACAAATGGTAGTGGAATTGGACCAATCGCAGTGTATTGGTCAACGCCTGGAGTTTATGATGTGGAGCTAGTAGTTGCTTGGAACGGTTGCACCTCTCCGCTTGGTGTTAATCAAATAGAAATACTTGGTCCACCGCCTGTAAATGCTGGTCCAAACATTGCATTTTGTTCCGAAGATTCAGGTCCGATTGGCTCCGCGCCAGTTGCAGGTATTACATATTCATGGAGTCCGACTAATGGCGTGGCTGATCCGACAGCAAGTTTAACTTCAGTTTCTCTTCCTAATCCGACACACGACATTCAAACAATCCAATATGTTTTAATGGCCACAGAGCAGGGTTGTAAGAACCGAGATACGATGCAGGTGACGGTTTACCCAATTCCTACGGTTGAGTTTGCCATACCCTCAGGTGCTTGTTTCAATGTTAATTCGTATGACTTTTTAGCCACAGGCTATTTCGGACCCAACACCTCCTTTACTTGGAGTTTTGGTGCAGTAGGTTTTCCAACAACCTCTACCTTGATGCAACCAGAAGGCGTTATTTTCAATGTTCCTGGTCCTCAAAACGTCACCGTAATTGTTGAGGATAATACGTGCGTAAGCGAACCGTTTACAGGTGTGGTTGAGGTTTATGAAATGCCAGTAGCAGATTTTGTGTTTGACATAAATGATGGCTGTGAGCCATTGAATGTCAATTTCGAAAATCAATCTTACAATGGTAACAGCACATTATATAATGTGTGGAACCTCGGTAATGGAACTTCTTCAACCCAATATAACCCAAGCGTGGTTTATGAGGAAGGTGTTTACACGATAACGCTGAATGTCGTAACAGCTCATGGATGTTCCCATAGTGTTACTCAATCAGATGCAATTGAGGCATTTGAAAAGCCAAATGCGTTGTTCAGAATGAACTCTCAGGTGCTGGATATTCTCGATCCGAATGTAGAGGTTACAAACATGGCAGAAGACATCGTCTCAAGCCAGTTTACCTTTCATCCTTTCGGATATCAGGTAAACGCGATGTATGCCGAATTCGAGTATCCTGCCGTTGGTACGTATGAAATTTCTCAGATTGTTGCTACAGAAAATGGTTGCTTAGACACCATTGTAGGAACACTTGAAGTTAAGCCTCATTTCACATTCTACATTCCAAATGCGTTTACGCCTACAGCTGATGGCATCAACGAAGTATGGGTTCCGCAGGGCGAAAGCATTCTCGAATTCAACATGACCATTTACGATCGTTGGGATGAAGAACTTTTTCAATCTTCTAGCCTAAATAAAGGTTGGGATGGGAAGTACAAAGGAAAGCTAGTGCAGCAAGGCACGTACGTTTATCTTATTGATGTGATAGATGTGCTTGGAGAACCCCACAAATACACGGGTACCTTTTCTTTAGTTCGCTAGATAAAAAACTTCACAAACCTTATCTAGGTAATTGTACCATCCCCAATTAGGGCCATCCCACATTCCGTGGTAAATGTCTGCCATTCTGATATTGACAAAAACCGCTAGGAAAACTACCCCAGCTATGAGCTTCTTAACGAGCTTGGGAGCTAATTGAATTTTTGAAACAGCAACAGCGGCAGGCACAGCCAAAAGCGGAAGAAAATCTACATAACATCTGTGTCCAAAGGCACCCCCAAACCACCACGCCCACCAGCTTCCGAATACGTATGTGGCTAGGGTTAGCAGTGCAGTTGGCAAAAGCCATCCCGTTTTATGCTCCTTAATCATTAGGCCAATTCCAACTAGTCCAATAATGGCTATTGGCGAATAGACGAGCCAACCATTTTGTGGACTTAGAAGCACCTGAAACATTTTAGGACTATTCCAATACAGAAAACCTTCGCTGCCATATGAGTAGAACAGATAGCTGCCGGTAAGCGCTTTCCAATACAGTAATTGTGGGGTGAAAATGATGATGCTCACAACAATGAAAATCAATATCCACCGTGAGTCAGTGGCGAATTTTCGTGCCTGGTGAAGAATGTTTTTTGGGTCAATCCCCCAGAGTAATGGAATGAGAATAGCAATGGCGTTTGTTGGCCGTATAAGAACAATAATGGCCAGTGAAACAGCACTTATTACATCCCACCTTAGTTTGTTTGATTCCCATTTACGGTGGGAAGAATAGATAAGTATTACGAATAAAAAGAAGGAATACACATGTGACATTCCTGCTTCGCGAAAAGTGTAATACAGCAGGTTTGTTCCTAGTAACAACCCAAGGGGAACCAACCAGGAAACCGTATCTCCAAAGCGCAGCTCCCTCAAGAGCCTTCCGATTAAGTAAAGTCCTGCGAGCATATAGAATATGGCTGCAATCATTATTGCCCAGATGTACGGTAGGGTTCGTCCGTTTTTCTCATACCCTAGAACAGGAGCAATCGCATGAGCAACGAGGAAAAAAGGGCTTTCAAGTAATGCTACTCCATAAGTGTATTTGGTAAAAATGCGTTCGCCATTCTCTGTTTGAACCTCAGTACAACCGTTAAAGCAATACAGATTTTCAAATCCGTCATTAATAAAAATGGCAGGTAAATAGATGTAATAACCTTCTTGGTCCGACCAGATTACACCGTTTATCTTTTTGCCGCTATGGAAATAGCCGGTAATGAGTAGACACGCCATGAAGACGAAAAGCCATTTTAGTTTGGTCTCCTTCAGCCACTTCATACTATCGAACTGGGATGTTATTCAAGAATACCGTTTCCCCCTCCTTATGATATATGGATTGGTCTGCTGACCTCAGTTGAATTCGGCTAATAACACCTCCACGTGCGTGTATGGTGTAAGCGTGAGCCTTTCCTGCTTCGGTAATAAGTTCCTCCGATACGTATAACCAACCATCAAGAATATTTGGATTCGTTCCTAAGCCACCACCAATTTTCCATTCTCTATCAATTGTAAAAACGCGGTTTGGAATAAGCTCTTCGTTCGGGTCAATTTTCACCCAATAACTTAAGTTAAGAGGTTCTGATGTTGGAAAAACGGTGTCTAGTATGTTGTCTAAAACCGCCATTTGGTAGGATGGAGAACCCCATAAAAGCTCATCGTTTTGAGTGTAAGTAGAAGGAAGAATATAGGTGTCACTGCCGTCAACAGAAACCGAGTCTAGGTTTGGTTTGGCGCTTTCGTAAACATCATTCATACGTGCCACCGAAATACCATATAAACTGTATTCCGAATTCTCATAAATTAAATCTGCATGAGAAATAAGGTTTAATTCTACGGTAGAACAAGGCTCTTTTGAACGCAGCAGTAAAAGCTTCTTTCTAAAATTGAAATCGTTGATGATTGATCTTGAGATGAGCGGATTGCTAACTAGTTGAGCGCTCTTCTCAGTTACGGCCAATGACGTACGAGACATGGTTCCTCCCACGATTGGTAACCCAGAGGAATAAGACCCTATCATTGAATGTAATAGACTAAGATGCCCAGTTTCCAGACCTATTTTCTCAGAACCAACTAGCATGAAAGGCATTGGTATTATGGCTTGGTAATCATCGATAATGACACCAGTCGATTCCCATTTTTTAGCATAGTTGTCTGAAAAAACCTCAATCGCATTTCGGTTTAACATTAGCGATTTGTTGTACTTGATGTTTACAATTGCATCAAGCATCCAGAGAAAAGCACATAATCCAACGATTACTGAAATGTGATACGTGTATTTGCCTTTATTGATAGAGCGAAAATGGCGGAATAGCACGAAAATGTGATAGACCGTCCAGACTGAAAAAACGTAGTAGAAAATCCAGGCAATGCGCCCTAGCGAACGAAACTGCTTGATGGGTGCAACAAAATCGGAAAGCCAGTATAGCCCCAGATTATGGAATAATCCCATTGCAAAAAGCAGCGTAATGACTCCAGGAATGAAGGCTGCTTTTAACACGGATGGTAAAACAGGATGAGTCAGGATTTTCCATCTCCTTTTAGCTGTACGTTTTATCAGTGCCACAACAGACACAAATGCTGTGAATGAAGCCACCATTCCTATGTAGGCGTTGCCTTCCCAACTACCAGGGATAAATATTCGGAAGAAGTAAGAATTGAATAGAGATCTAAACGGATCCGCCACAGGAACAAATACGCTTTGGAAAGTGGCCATGTAGCTGAAAATACCGGAAGGGGCAGATGGTCTGTCTGTATAAGGGTCAACCCATTTTTGGTAAGCCATGAATAGAACTAACGGAACAATGAGGGTAAACGCTCGAGCGGCAAGGTGTTCAACTTTTCTAAAATTGAACTTATTTATTAGTAGCTCCCATCCTAAAATTGTACCGAGAAAAATGACGAATATGAACAAGTAATATGGGTGGAGAAACGCAAATAACAGAACAATAATGCTAGTTGCTATTGCCAGAATCCATGGCCAATTAGTACGATGAAATCCTGCAATTAGCAACCAACTTAAGGGGATGAAAAAAGTGTATCCCAATGCGTAATGTCCTATAAAACGAGCTAATTGTGGACTCAAAAAAGCGATGGTAATAGAAAATGGTACAGCAAACCAAGGGTTTACAAAATTCCATACGAGTAAACGATGGACGCACCAAGCTGTGAGCACCAAACTGCCTATCATCAGAAGATTCATGATGGCAATAATCTGGGGGCCATTGTTTACATCTGGCTCAATAAAGTAAGACAGAATCTTGGTCAGCAGCGGTTGACCATCCGCAAAAATGAGATGGTCTCCAAACGGGTAGAGCATTCCGTTGAACCAAGTTCCATCTCCATGAATTACTTGATAAGCAACTACGAAGTAATTTTTCAATCCATCTCCAGACGCTCCAAACAGAAACTCATCCGGATGCATGAGGATATCTCCGAAAAAACGGAAACACACCAAAACTGCGAGGAGTAAAACCGCCAGCGCAGAGAAAAAAACATGTTTGTTAAATCGCACTATCTGGAGAATAGAAGTCGAACGAAATTATTCAATTCCTTCAGCAGAATTGTAAGGCTAGGTGATGGCAGAATTATATCTGGCTTCAATTGCACATCAACAGCTGTCATTCTGAGGTTGGCTTTAGAGGCTTTTTGGATGAATTCTAAATCGAATAAATATCGATTCACCTTAGTTTGAAGAAACACCGTTTTCCCCTTGGAATTGAATCCTTTTAACCCGCCTTGCGTGTCTTTTATTTTTAGCCCAAAAAGCAAACCGTTCAGCCAACGGAGTGATTTGGATAATATTCTTCTGAAACTTGAAAGGCTGTTGTAATACGAATCTCCGCGACTTGCAACGACCACATCGGTTTTGTCTTGGGAGAGGAGATTGTAAAATTCAATAATCGATTCTTCTACGTACGGAACATCAACATCCGTGTAAATCTGAATCTCTGCATCACTAGATTTTACTCCTGTTCTAACAGCAAAACCCTTTCCCTTGTTTTTCGAATATTCAATCAGTTTAACCTCAGGTGTTAATCCTAAAAGAGCATCTATGGCTTCATCTGTTATGCCAGTGCTTGACCCGTCATTCACCAAAATAACCGAGCCAAGTGCATCTACTGGAAGCCCTTGTTTAATTTTTTGAATGCTGGTTGAAAGAATCTTTTCCCACCCATTTCTTGGATTAAAACAAGGAACGATGATATCTACTCTTTGTGGTGGGTTCATTACTTGTGGCGAAAATAGCGAATAGGAAGCGCTGCACTACGATACTCGTTTGTGTTAAAGTCTGCCAAACTGACAGTTTTTGAAATTTGATCTGTACCTTTGTGCCCCAATTTTTAAAGATGCGGAACCAAGATATTACAGTTAAAGATATAGACAAGACTAGGCAGGGCGAGGCGTTAGAAATGCCAGCCAAAAGCGGGAACGGAAAGAAACTATACATCGAGTCTTACGGATGTGCTATGAATTTTTCGGATAGCGAAATTGTGGCATCTGTGCTTATAGATGAGGGTTTTGAAACCACGAAAGTGATGGAAGAGGCCGATGTGATTTTTGTAAACACCTGTGCAATAAGGGACAATGCAGAAACGCGCGTTCGAGGTAGGTTAAACATCTTCCGCAAGGCGAAAAGAAACAAACCAGACATTGTAATTGGTGTGATGGGTTGCATGGCAGAACGTCTTAAAACCAAACTTCTTGAAGAAGAAAAATTGGTTGATATTGTGGTTGGGCCAGACAGTTATAGAGACTTACCTAATTTGGTTAGAGTGGCCGAATCAGGTCAGAAAGCGGTGAATGTTCTGCTCTCTAGAGAAGAAACTTACGCGGATATCAGCCCTGTTAGATTGGGTGGAAATGGAGTTAGCGCCTTTGTATCTATAACACGAGGGTGCGATAATATGTGCAGCTTTTGTGTAGTTCCATTTACTCGCGGAAGAGAAAGAAGTCGTGACCCAGAATCAATTGTCGAAGAATCTCGTCAACTTTTATCAAAAGGCTATAAAGAAGTAACCTTGTTAGGGCAAAACGTTGACAGTTATTTGTGGGGCGGAGGTGGTCTGAAAAAGGACATCATTGCCAGAGGAGACTTGACTGGAACGGTAAGTTTTGCTGAGCTGCTCATAATGGTAGCCGAAATTGACCCACAGCTTAGGGTGAGGTTTTCAACCTCTCACCCAAAGGATATGCATGATGATGTGCTTTATGCAATGGCCAAATATCATAACATCTGTAGCTACATCCATCTTCCTGTCCAATCTGGTAGCACGAGGTTATTGGAATTAATGAATCGTGGTTATTCACGAGAATGGTACTTCGAAAGGATGACCAAGATTAAGGAGATTGTGCCTGATTGCGGACTTTCAACTGATATAATTACAGGTTTTTGCACCGAAACCGAGCAAGACCATCAAGACACATTAACCTTGATGGAAAAGGTCGGTTACGATTTCGCTTACATGTTCAAATATTCAGAACGGCCGGGTACAGCAGCTGCGAAAAAAATGGAGGACGATATTCCAGAAGAGGAGAAGCAAAGACGCTTGGCTGAGGTAATCGACATTCAATCTGCCAATTCTTTGAAAAGCAATAAAAAAGACCTTGGAAAAGTGCATGAAGTATTGGTGGAAGGAACATCCAAGAAATCTGATGAAATGCTGCAAGGTCGAAACCCACAAAATAAGGTGGTGGTGTTTCCAAAGGAGAATTTTAAGAAAGGAGATTACGTGAACGTGCTGGTTGATAATTGTACATCGGCCACGCTATTAGGTAATGCGGTTAATTGAGATTGAGAAATGACAGTTGATCAGATAAAGCAACGTTTTGGCATTATTGGGCATTCGCCATTGCTCAATCATGCCATAGATACTGCCATGCAAGTGGCGCCTACGGATATTTCTGTTTTGATTACCGGAGAGAGTGGAACAGGTAAGGAGGTTATGCCGCAGATTATCCATCAGGTGGGTACGCGCAAACATGGTTCTTATATAGCGGTTAACTGCGGGGCAATTCCAGAAGGAACCATCGATTCTGAACTTTTTGGTCACGAAAAGGGCTCTTTTACAGGAGCTCATGAAGCACGCAAAGGGTATTTCGAAGTGGCAGATGGAGGGACCATTTTTTTAGATGAAGTTGCCGAATTGCCAATGTCAACTCAGGTTCGACTGCTACGCGTGTTGGAAACAGGAGAGTTTATTAAGGTAGGTTCATCTAAACCGCTAAAAACCAATGTGAGAATTGTAGCGGCAACCAACGTCAATATTCCTGAAGCAATCAGCAAAGGAAAGTTTAGAGAAGATCTTTATTACCGACTAAATACCGTTCCAATCATTATTCCTTCTCTGCGCGAAAGGCAAGAAGATATACCGCTGTTGTTTAGGAAATTTGCTGGCGATTTTGCAGAGAAATACCGAATGCCAGGTGTGCGTTTAACTGACGATGGACGAGCTCTTTTGATGACCTACAACTGGCCAGGTAATATCCGTCAGCTAAGAAACATCACCGAGCAGATTTCAATTATTGAGAAAGAGCGTCAGATAGACGCTGATGTGCTTCGCAAGTATCTTCCAGATCACGGAAAAAAGAATCTTCCTGCGGTTCGCACTACCAGTGGGAATGAAAATTCTGGCGATGGCCAAACAGATTTTTCTGAACGTGAATTGATGTATAAGGTGCTTTTTGACATGAAGCGTGACATCAACGATCTTAAAAAATTAGTGCTAGATGTGGTTTCAGGCCAAGATCAAGATGATTTGACCGAACATCATGCATCTACAATTAGGCGATTACATCAAGATGTTGCTCCAAGCAGCAGTTCAGATTTCGATTCTCAAGTACACGAAGTTCAAATTCATAGAGGAAGAGAGCAGGCTTACGAAGAGCACGAAGAAGTGGAAGAGTCACTTTCTCTTGCAGACCGTGAAATAGAATTAATTAAAAAGGCGTTGGAGAAAAATCGTGGTAAGCGAAAGGCCGCTTCAAAGGAGCTCGGTATTTCTGAACGAACACTTTATAGAAAAATTAAAGAGTACAATTTAGGTTAGATGTCAGGTTTGAGAAATCAGATTTCAGGTATTATGTTCCAGAATGGTTTGGTAAGATTCATTTGTCTTGCAATATTTCTTGGTAATCTTTTATCGCTGAGCGGGTGTGGCGTTTACTCCTTCACAGGAGCCAGCATCTCGCCAGAAGTAAAATCTGTAAGCGTAGACTTCTTTCCGTCTTATGCTGCTTTGGCTCCGGCCAATATGCCCCAAAGTTTTACAGAATCTTTAAGAGAATTATTTGTAAGCCGAACCAATTTAGACCTTCTAACCAAGAATGGTGATATCAGATTTGAAGGCTATATATCAGATTATGTTACGCGTCCTGTAGCTATTCAAGGCAATGAAACAGCTGCTAAAAACAGGTTAACCATAACGGTAAACGTTACTTACAACAATACGAAAGACGAGGATAAAAGCTTCGAGAAGAATTTTACTCGATTTGCCGACTTTGAGTCAACACAAAATCTAACTGACGTTGAACAAGCGCTGATTGAAGAAATCAATGAGCAATTGATTTTGGATATATTCAATGAAGCTGTGGTAAACTGGTAATGACGCAAGATCAATTTTATAGCTGGTTAGAAAACCCAGCTCTTATGAATTCGGAGAGCATTCCGCAGTTGCGAGAAATCTTGAAACGCTACCCCTATTTTCAGGCGGCTCAAATGATGCTTGCTAAGAATTTACGAGCTGAAAATCATATAGATCAGTTGAATCAATTGCAGCTTGCCGCGGTAATGGTTCCAGACAGAAAAGTATTTCATGATTATTTGAATGATAAGAAACCAGTTAAGCAGGTTTCAGAAGTAGGTGTTGAGGTGATAGATGAACCGCTAGTAATTGACTTGCCAAAAGAAATCGTTGAAGCGGTTTTGAAAGAGCCTGAATCTGCTGAGCGAACTGATTTATACGACCTAATTCCAGAACCCATAGTTTATCAGCTAGAAACAGCAGACTTACCTGAGCTAGAAACTGCAACGGTCGAGCCTGAAATTGAAAAAATATCGGACGATGCAGAGCTAAGTTTTAACCAGTGGCTAGAGTATACTGAGAAAGGAAAGGCAGATTCTGCAGCAGATAAAAAGCCTAGTTTAAAGGTTAAGCGAAAAGAAAAGCCAGAAAGCAACGTTGCACTAATAGATCACTTTCTACAGCAGCAATCTAGCAACCCACCAAAGCGTGCAGAGTTTTTCAATCCGCAGAAAGTAGCAGCCAAAAGTCAGGAAGAAGATTTTACAGTTGTATCAGAAACATTGGCCAAAATTTATGCCCAACAAGAAAAGTATGAATTAGCAACTCAGGCGTACAACGCACTTAGCTTGAAATATCCAGAGAAAAGCGTTTACTTTGCCGCCCGTTTAAAAGAGATAGACGAAAAACTGAATTCAGAATAAAATGTACACACTCATTATCATATTGATTATCGTTGTTTGCCTTCTTTTAGTTGGCGTTGTGATGGTTCAAAACAGTAAAGGCGGAGGTTTAGCCTCAGATTTTTCTTCTTCAAACCAAATTATTGGGGTGCAGAGAACAGGAGATTTCTTAGAAAAAGCTACTTGGTATTTAACGGTTACTTTAATAGTGCTAACCTTAGGCTCTAACTTCTTTATCGAAAGAGGAGAGTCTTCAGATGCCAACAAATCTGCGGTTCAAGAGCAAATGGAAAACAACGCTGGTCCCGCAATTGACGATTTAGGCGGAGACGAAGGCCAATAGTTTTCTCAAACAAAGACTTTAAATGTCAGGATGTCACTTCATCCTGACATTTTTTTTGCCCTTATGCCATCATTACAGGCTTAGCTCGCAAATTTGGCAATGGCACAGATTGTGTCAATTGCCAATTATCAAATTAACACGTACTAATATTCAATAGATATGAAGATTAAACCATTGGCCGATAGAGTAGTTGTGGAAGCAGCTAAGGCTGAAGAGAAGACAGCGTCAGGAATTTTCATTCCAGACACTGCAAAAGAAAAGCCACAGAAGGGAAAAGTGATTGCTGTTGGCGCTGGAAAACCAGACGAACCAATGACCGTGAAGGTTGGTGATACTGTGCTATACGGCAAGTATTCTGGAACTGAGATAAATGTTGACGGAACAGATGTACTCATCATGCGTGAGTCTGACATTTTCGCAATCGTTTAACCCAACAATTAAAAAATCTAAAACAAAATGGCAAAGCAAATTGAGTTCGATCTGGACGCAAGAGACAGATTGAAAAGAGGCGTAGACGCGCTAGCAAATGCAGTAAAAGTGACGTTGGGACCAAAAGGTCGTAACGTAATTATCGATAAGAAATTCGGTGCTCCACAGGTAACCAAAGATGGTGTTACGGTGGCGAAGGAGATTGAGTTGAAAGACCCAATCGAGAATATGGGTGCGCAAATGGTGAAGGAAGTTGCTTCTAAAACCAACGATGTGGCTGGAGATGGAACAACAACCGCTACAGTTCTTGCTCAGGCAATCGTGAGAACAGGCTTGAAAAACGTTGCAGCAGGTGCAAATCCAATGGATTTGAAAAGAGGTATTGACAAAGCGGTTGAGGCCGTTGTTGCTGAACTTCATAAAATGTCAAAGTCGGTTGGAAATGACAACGCTATGATTGAGCAGGTTGGTACTATTTCTGCCAACAGCGATGCAACCATCGGAAAGCTAATTGCTGAGGCAATGGCAAAAGTTGGAAAGGAAGGTGTAATCACCGTTGAAGAAGCAAAAGGAACTGAAACTACTGTTGAAGTAGTAGAAGGAATGCAATTCGACAGAGGATACCAGTCTCCATACTTTGTAACAGATGCTGAGAAAATGGAAGCGGTTCTTGAGAACCCTTACATTCTTATCCATGATAAGAAAATCAGCAACATGAAGGATATGCTTCCTGTGTTGGAGAAAGCTGCACAAAGTGGAAAACCATTGTTGATTATCTGCGAAGAGGTTGAAGGAGAAGCACTAGCCACATTGGTAGTGAACAAGATTAGAGGATCGCTGAAAATTGCTGCTGTTAAAGCTCCAGGATTTGGTGACAGAAGAAAAGCAATGTTGGAAGACCTTGCCATTCTTACTGGCGGAACAGTGATTAGCGAGGAGAAAGGTTTGAAGTTGGAAGACGCAACGCTTGAAGATTTAGGTACTGCTGAGAAAATTACCATCGATAAAGACAACACAACTATTGTGAATGGTGGTGGAGAAGCAGCTGGTATCAAAGCACGTGTTGGTCAGATTAAGGCTCAAATTGAGTCAACAACTTCTGATTACGACAAAGAAAAACTTCAAGAGCGTTTGGCCAAATTGGCTGGAGGTGTAGCCGTACTTTACGTAGGAGCTGCAAGTGAAGTGGAGATGAAAGAGAAGAAAGACCGTGTAGATGATGCATTGCATGCAACTCGCGCTGCGGTTGAGGAAGGAATCGTTCCTGGTGGAGGCGTTGCTTACCTAAGAACTATCGCTGCAATTGGCAAGGTTAAGCCAGTAAATGCTGATGAGAAAACAGGTATAGACATCGTTCTACGTTCAATTGAAGAGCCATTACGTCAAATCGTTGCAAACGCAGGTTTGGAAGGAAGCATTGTGGTTCAGAAAGTGAAAGAAGGAAAAGATGATTTCGGATACAACGCACGTACAGATGAGTACGGTAGCATGTACAAATTCGGAGTTATTGACCCAACTAAAGTTACTCGTGTAGCACTTGAAAATGCTGCTTCTATTGCAGGTATGTTACTAACCACAGAATGTGTGTTGGCAGATGAACCAGAAGAAGGTGGTGGCGGTATGCCAGGTATGCCTCCAGGAGGAATGGGCGGCATGGGTGGCATGATGTAAGTCAACCAATTACAATAAATAGTTAGTCCCGATATGCGAAAGCATGTCGGGACTTTTATTTTTAGTGCATTGTTAAAGACTTTCTACTTTCGGATGTATGAAAAACAGAGTCATCCTATTCGTGTTAATTCTTAGTTCTGGTTGCTTTGGCCCAACGGGAAAAGAGCAACTGCAAGTGAAGTTGCGTACTTCAGACAACCAAATGTCTTCCGAAGATTGTGGTTATCAGATAGGTCGAATTATTACCGATAGACTCCACCGACATGGACTGTCTGACTCAGACTTTGAGGTTGAGGTAGTAGGAGGGACGATTGAGCTCATGTGCCAAGGATTGTTAGATGCTGAGAGAACTGTGAAGCTGATTTCTGCCACGGGAAAACTGGAGTTTTGGGAGACATACGAAAATGAGGAGGTTTATGGCTATTTGGCTGAAGCCAACAAGCGGTTGGTTTATTTTGTCTCGGATACGCTGATACAGCAAGAGGTCGATAAAAATATCACCTCAAATACTGGAATTCTTTTAGATCAGTTCGGAACAGATTCGCTGCAAGACATTAACGATTTGGCCGATTTCAATAAAGACAATCCCTTGTTTGCTATACTCTCACCGGCTGCTTCTTCTGATGGGTTATACAGTGGACCTGTAATTGGCTACGCTGCCGTAAAGGATACCGCGTTGGTAAATTCTTACTTCAAATTGGAGCAAATAGCACGCTTGTTTCCAAGAGATTTGAAGATGTTGTGGACGCATAAACCAATCAACCAAGATGACCCTGATAAAATGCATCAACTTGTGGCAATCAAGGTCACAAACAGAAACGGGAGCGCCCCATTAGATGGGTCTTGCGTAGCTGAAGCAAACATGGATTACGGACAATTCGACAACTCACCAGAAATTACCATGAAAATGGATGAAAAAGGAGGCGAAGACTGGCAGCGGCTTACTGCTACTAATATCAATAGATCCATTGCTCTAGTTGTGGATGATGAGGTGTACTCATTTCCGACAGTGATGGCAGAAATTTCAGGCGGTATGTCTTCAATTACGGGCAACTTCACAGTACAGGAAGCTAACGACTTGGCCATTATTCTAAACTCCAAGCCATATCCGTGTAGGTTTAAAATTCTTGAGAAAAACATCACTTCTACCCCGTAAGTAGGTTGGTTTTTGAGAGATGTAGGTAATAGATTCTTCGTTACATTTAATCCATGACACGTAAACTTATTGCTGAAGCACTCGGAACGTTCGCACTCGTTTTTACAGGATGTGGAGCAATTGTGGTAAACGATGTTTCTGGTGGGGCTATTGGTCATTTGGGTATATGCACCATTTTCGGCCTTATAGTAATGGCGGTTGTTTATTCTTTTGGAGATGTTTCTGGCGCGCATATCAACCCAGCAGTTACAATTGCTTTTTGGCTTTCGGGCAGATTTCCAGGTAAGGAAGTTGCTCCCTATATCGTTACACAATGCATAGGCTCCATCGCTGCATGCGGACTAATGTTATTTCTCTTTCCAAATGAAGGAACTTACTTGGGTTCTACATTGGTTTCTGGTACAGTCATGCAATCTTTTGTGATGGAAGCTGTTATCACCTTTCTTCTTATGCTCATCATTATTATGGTAGCCACGGGGTCGAAAGAGGTTGGAACATTGGCTGGCATTGCCATAGGCGCAGCAGTTGCGGTTTTAGCGCTACTTGCAGGCCCTATCACAGGCGCATCAATGAATCCTGCCAGATCACTTGGCCCAGCGTTAGTATCTGGCCACTTGCAGGATGTATGGGTTTACGTAGTGGCGCCCATCCTTGGAGCAGCGTTGGCTGTTCCTGTAAGCGCAGTTGTTAAAGGGCCAAGTACGGACTAGTTTGCGCCCATAGAAATGCTTCGGTCAATAACCGGAAGCTCTACATGCGATTGGTGTTCCGAATTATGATGCACTTCCCAAGCTCCACCATTCGGGTATAAATTTTTGAAATTATGTGTGTCGGTGCCAGCTAGCCTAATCTGAATTTTATGTCCTTTTTTGAACAAATGAGACGTAGGAAGCATATCAAACGAAACAAATTCAACCTTGGTAGTATCCATCGGCTGCGCGTCTGCTAGCGTGTAACTATGGTAAGGAACTACGTCTTCATAATGAGGTGCATCATCAAGTAGCTTTCTGTGCACAAATCGGAACTGACCATCGGTTACTTTCCAAACATTTCCGTTTTCATCTACGTCTTCTAAGTAGGCAAATACGGACCCATCCGCGGTAGCGCTTTTTAGGTAAAGATTAACCTGCGGATGTCCAGTTATTTCCACGTCTTCATCAAGTGTAATTCCTGAGAACACGAGCGAAATACTATCCTCAGAGGTAGAATTTGCATAGGTAACTCCAGCATGACTTGTGTTAAAATTCCACCTGTCATCTCCGTTCAAAGAATGTGCTGTGTCAACAGCATAAGATGTAAATCCAGTTGATTCACTCGTCCATTTTGCTTCAGAATCGCCAGAAAGAAAAAACGGTTTACGGTCAGCTTCAATCGGCCAAACGTCAGATGTTTTCCAAACATTTTCGCCCATTGTGTAGTAGTAAATCCTTGGCGACTTATCCAAACCATTGTCCATTCC
>CALCGD010000318.1 GCA_937900875.1 uncultured Flavobacteriales bacterium | reverse complement strand
GTATAGAAACCTGCATTTATCGGTGCTAGCTGGGTAACGATAATGGAGCTATTGGTTGTACAGGCATTATCATCTGCTACAGTAACATTATAGGCTCCAACAATAAGGTTAGTTAAATCTTCACTAGTTGAGGAAAAACCAGATGGTCCAGCCCAATTGTAGTAATATGCTGGTGGAGGAGAAACTGGAGTTCCACCTGCAACTGTAATGTCTATTGTACCATCATTTGTTGTATAGCATCCAACAGCAGTCATTGTAAGCGAAGAAATGCTCAAAGCTGTAGTAGGCTCTGTAATTGTTACACTAACTGCGTTATTACAGCCTGCTACGTCTACAACATTAAAGTTATATGTACCAGCTGCATATCCACAGAATTGATTATCAGATGTTACCACTGGGCCGAAGGTAATTGTTGGGTCGACTGAAATATAAGGCCTAACAAACATCCAATCCCACTGAACGTTAAAGTTCTGATTGGCGGTGTTGCCGTCTGGTCTATTTCCTAATCGTAATCGTTCTCCAGCAATAGCTCCGTTTTGACGGAAATAATCCCAAACTAAGGTGCCTGCTGAATTAAAACGTTGAGCACGGAAATTATTGGCAACTTCATTTGCTCCAGTGTGACGGATTACGCTTCTTACCCACTGATTAAGCATATAACCTGGACTATTATTACCAAATTGTGCCCAAGCACCATCATCTCTTAAATACATTCTATTAATGTTGGCTCCACTTCCTCTGTAAGGCATTAAACTGGCATTGTTTGTACCGCTTATCCAAAAACTGAGGACAGAGAAACCTGACGTATTCACCGCAGATTCATATGAAAGCGTTTCACCAATCTTACCTCCCGTAAAAGTTGCTACAGAGGTGAGTGTACGTCTTGTGTTTCCACCAACTAATTTCCCACCGTAGAACGACCATGGAGTTCCTGCTGTGGCAGCAACAGTTCCTATTGTCCATTTAGTTGGGTCATAGGAATTAAAATCGTCAAAGAATTCGAATACGTTTACACCTCTTGCTTCTGATGTTACGCTTACATCTCCAAAAGTCATATAAAGCGTTGAATTACCTGTGGATAGTGTTGGTATTTTAACCCAAACAACTGTGCTTGTACTTAACGTATAAGATTCAATCCAATACTGAAGTTTTGACTGATTGGAATCATAGAAACGGAGATTTCCGAAATCTGCTCTCATTCCTGCCGAAAACGGTACGGTTATTCTAACTGGATGGTTAGTATATGCGGTTCCGGAGGTATTATTCACGGTAATTTCGCGCATGCTTCCTCCATAAACCTGAACCGCATTAGAAGGTCCGAACAGTAAATAAGGCTGTACTCCGTTCGAAGGATTAAGAGTAACGCAACCGTTGGAATTTGAGAAGCAATCAACGTTAGTTTGGCTAGTAGTCGTTGTTTCATTACTAACAGTAACAGTTGTCTGATCATTCTGAATACAACCAGAACCATCGTTTACTGTTAGCGTGTAAACAGTAGTACTGGCAGGGTTAACGGTTCCTGTTAAGGCCGTTCCACCGCTAGGACTCCAAGTGAAAGTAGGAGAACAAGCAACGTATGGAGCTACTATGTTAATGTTATAGTCTTCGGCTTCCTGGTATGTTACATTGCCGCATCCATTGGTTGGCGAATATCCAGCGTACCGCTCGATAATTCTCATTCTAGTATTTCCTAAGCTAGCCCCAGCTGGAATTGTAATTGAAAGTGACCCTGTTTGAGGGTTGGCAGTTGAGTTACCTAGATTGTAATACTCACCGGCATCAGCAAAGTCACCATCTCTGTTCCAATCAAAATAGGCCCTTATATACTGATTCCAGCCAGCATTTTTACTAACCGTAACTGTCAGTGTGTAAGCAGAGCCTCTATTAACAGTAGTTGAGACTCCAGTGTAATTCGAATAAGTCGAAGAACCAGAGTTTTGGTTTATCGCGTTGAATTGTACCCTGCTAATCCAATCATCTGAAGTGTTGGTATTAGTAGACCCGCAATAACCAGAAGGATGTCCACATCCACTTGAACAGGTAGGAGTACAATCTGTGGGTAAAGCCCCAATAATTTCACCGTACAAACTTGTGTTTCCTGTGCCACATTTATATACGTCTTTACCGGCTGTGACCGTCCAAGGGGCGTTTATTTGAGCTTGAGCAACCGTGTTACACAAATTAGCATCCGAGACCATCACTTCATAACTGCCACCAGGTAAACCAAGCCAAGAACCAGATGTGACAGGAGAGTTTTGAATGCTATCTAACCAATAGGACAACGTCCCTGTACCACCGGTAGCGCTTGCAGTAATTGAACCAGTTCCGCTGGAGCCACAACCAACAACGTCAACTATGGTCAGAGAGTTAATACTAATTGGAGATGGCTCGGTAATTACTACTGGATAAATTACCGATTCACAACCAAATTTGTCCATAACAACAATGTCGTAGTTTCCAGCAGCTAAACTGTCAATAATTAATGGGTCTGAGGTAAGGTCAAAAATCCTTGAACTTCCAAGTCCGTCCAAGGCATAGGTAAATGGTCCTCCAGCACCTCCGGATACACCTGTAATGGTTATTTCTCCGTCAATTCCTCCTGCACAAATGTTATTAGCAGTAACCGTAACAGAACTTGCTAAAACTGGAGGAGGAGCGTTAATAACTGCAGGATTACTAGTGTACGTAGTGCTACAGCCTGTTGCGTCTAATACCACAATTGTGTAATTGCCTGCCGCAAGTGAATAGAAATTATTATCAACAAAGTAGGTGCTTCCATTGTCCGCAGAATACTGCACAGGTGCGACACCGCTAGCGGAAACGTTGATGTAACCATTTGGCACATTGCAATCCGTTACATCCGTAGTAGTAACCGCTGAGATGACCGGAGGAGTGAACCAGACTATTTCTCTATCATCGGTTGCTGTTCTTCCGTTGCAAGTACCTCCAACAGCGGTTACAATTACGGTAGCGGTGACAGAACCGGAAGCTACGCTAGGCGTAAATGCTGCCGCGGTAATACTTCCTCCTTGATTCCAACCTCCAGAACCAGTTAACGTTTCCGTCCAGTTATAGGTGTTGTATCCCGTACCGCTTGCACCTGCCATCGGAATGGCAGTCATTCCGGTACATACGCTAATATCAGTTCCAGCATTTACAGTTGGTGGAGCTGACCATGAAATTAATCTCGTTGCGAATGGATTTGTTCCAGCACATACGCCCGAGCCGGTCGCTGTAAGAGTAGAGGTAAAAGAACCAGATTGCGTGGTTGGCGTAAACACCCATAATGACGGGTTAACTGGGTCTGAAGTAGTCCAACTACCATTGGCATTACCACTCCAAGAAACGGATGAATAGGTACCCGTAACAGCCGCACCAGTCATTGTATGTGGGTCCATTCCACAGGTGACTATTGGAGCACCTACAGAAGTGATGGATGGTGGAGTAGCCCATTTAATGGTAATACTGGTGGCAGCGGAGATGCTAGTGCAAAAACTATTTCCGTTTGCGTGAACAGTATAGCTAAATTCTCCAGAGGCCGATGTAGGTGTAAACGTAGGTGCGCTGGTAGTTCCTCCAGAAGTTATACTTCCTGATCCTGAAGTAACACTTGGAGCGTCCCAAGTATACGACCCGATAGACCCTGTGCCAGTGATTCCTGTTATTGTAAACGGAGCTAAGCCAGTACAAGAATTTAACGGGGAAACCGCACTTATTCCTGGTGGTGCAATCCATGTGACCACAATGTCATCAGTCTGAGTAGTTCCTGTACAAGTACCAGTTCCGTTTACCGTTAATCTTATAGTTCTACTTCCGCTTGCTGTAGAAGGGTTAAATCCCCAGTTTGTTATGGTGGCTCCTCCATTTATAAGAGCTCCAGAACCAGAGCCCCCGCCTAACAAGGTCCATGTCCAAGTAGAGGGAGTAGAAGCTGATGCACCAGAAAATAGCACGTTTGCCCCACCACATTGATTAACATTTGAACCAGCATTGGCAGTTGGCCCATTTGTCCAAGTCATAACCATGTCGTTGGTGGGGTTTGTGCCTGAACAACCTCCACTACCTGCAACGGTAAGCCTAACAGTAACACTGCCAGTAGCCGTGGTTGGGGTAATCGTTGGAGTAAGAGTTGTAGTATTCGTGAGATTCGCTCCAGAACCAGCAACAATTGCCCAAGAAACCCCTGAATATGTTCCGCCTGCTGTGGCCGTATTTATAGTATACGCGGCATTACCGCATTGAGCACGATCTACCCCCGCATACGCGGTCGGTGTAGGAGTAATAGTAACCGTTGTACTTCCCTGTGTACCCCAGCATCCTGCTCCAGATCTTGACCTAAAATAGTATGTGCCAGACGATGTGACAGATTGAGAAGTTGAAGGAGTGCCAGTACTAGTTCCGTTGCTGGTATTCCCTTGGAAATAAATGGTTCCACCGGCACCTCCAGATGCAGTAATAGTTCTGCTTCCACAAAAAGCCCCGCCACCAGATACAGAAACGCCTGCTGGAACAGCGTTAATCGTTACGGTGGCACTCCCTTGGGGTCCCCAATTGCAACCATCGTAAGCTCTGAAATAATAGGTGCCAGAAGAAGACACCGTCTGAGAAGTAGAAGCAGTGGCCGTACTTGTACCGTTGCTTAGTGTTCCTTGCCAATATATGGTGCCTGGTGCTCCACCGCTGGCGTTTAGTATACGGGTTCCACCACACTGAGTGCCACCTCCTGTAACAGAAACTGCAGCAGGAGTACCTAAATCCGTAAGACTAAAGGTGTAGTTACCGCAACTAGAACCGAAACCATGTATTAATGCCCAATATGTTGTGCCGTTGGTTGTGCAAAAATCCACCTGAGATTGTTGCCCGCAAGCATCATCATTACCTGCAACACAAATTGGTGCTGCACAACTTCCTCTATAAATTCTAATTTTTGAATCATAATTAGTGGTTCCGCCACAGGTAGAAGCTCTAGCCTTACGGCCATTGCCTGTAAAACGGTACCAAACACCACCGGCAGTTCCATTGGTCGTGCCGCATGTCGGATAATTATCAACGCTACCACAACACGTATTTCCCGCGACAGATCCACCAATTGCCATGGTGGTTGCACCAGTGCATAAATCGTTTGCAAGTCCTCCCGTTACAGAAAGTGTATAGCTTCCAGCACTACCAGACCCATACCCTTCAACAGTTAAGTAGACGGTACCAGCGGCTAGGGTTCGTACTATTTGAGATTGAACTCCGCAAGCGTCATCATTTGAAGTAATGTTTCCCGAACCACATGAAGTACCTAAGTACAAATAAGTATCCCAACTTGCTCCTCCGCAAAGTGAAAAAGTATAGCTTCCAGCACACGGTATAGTGATGGCGTAGGTCCTGTCTGTACTAGGTCGCAGGGGAACATCATTAACAGCACCAGCCGTGGTGCTTGAATGGGTAAAAGGTGCGGTATAGCTAAAATCTGGACACGGATTAGGGCAACTTACTTGCCTATAGGCTAATCTGCTACCAGAGCCATTAAGAGTGTTGCAATAATATCGCGCTAACAAAATAGAATATGTACCTGTGGATGGAGCTGTCCATGTAATTCTCGATTGAAGTCCGCATTGATCATCGGCATTTACCAGTAATGTGCCCCCGAGCCCTGAATACAGGCGTAAATAGGTATCAATAGTTGAATAACCACACGTGGTAAATTCGTAGACACATCCAGCGGTAGCCGTAAAACTGAACGCCCTCCTGCCGGAAGTATAGTTGCCTGTTGTCTGCCAACCAGCTGCAGGAGTAATTCCGGTGGTTGAAGAAACCCCCCCGCAATACGCTGCGTGAGATTCCATTGGATTGAGAAAAATACTTGCTGCTATCGCGAAGATTACTAGAGCGCTGCTACGAAGTTGCAGTCCATAATTTGTGGCAGAAACCGACTTATTTAGAAGACTTTTTTTCATTTCCAGATTTAGGAGTATTGAATCTTGGCTTTAGGCTTTTAGGAATGCAGGTAGCCTTCCTATTCATGTTATTCAGGTACCGTCCTTACACCCGTGTCCATACTCTCATTCTCCTTTGCATTCAAATCTAATTGGGCCTCTTGTGCATATTTTTCTACCATTTCGGCATATTTTTCAGGGTACTTTTCTACGAATGCGTCTTTGGCCTTGCCGTAGTTTTCTTCGTCTTTCAATTTATCACCAGTTACCTCGTACTTAAAAAAACCATTATCGATAACTTGAGATGGATTTTCTTGGTTGGAGTTAGGGTCGTTGTTAGACTGAGCTGAAACAACCGAAATAAGGCTGCCAAATAGTATAATTAGTAAAGTCTGTTTCATCTGATTATCAGGATTGGAAATATTTAATTGGAAGTTTTCGATTTACTTGATGTCTAGGTCCGAAGTTGCGGGAGCAACAAGACTTTCAAAATAATTGATTCGCTTATTAACAGTTTCGATTGAAGCTTTTAAGGCGGCATTAACATCCTCTTGTGTGCCTAATGCGCTGGCCTGAGTTGCGATTATGCCTTCTAAATCAAAAACTTTAGCGTTCAACTCTTTTATAGCTTCAATCAGCAAAGGAACCATGTGGCTGTACTGAACGGCTTTGTAGCCGTCAGCATCAGTGCTTACTAATTCAGGGTAAACTTTCTCAACTTCTTGAGCAATGACTCCAATTTCCACCTGGCTACCGAACTTTCGCTTCGGAAACTCGTCCTGTCTCCAGTTATAAGTTACTCCTTCAAGTTGTAATAGTTTTTCCAACACATTTTCCAACGGTTTTATGTTCTTTTTGAATCGAACATCAGAACTTTCTTGGATTCCATTCGAGTTAAATTTTCCGGTAATAGTGGCATCTCCCGCTACGTATAGTTTTACACTAGCAGAGGTGGCTCCAATTGCAACATTTCCATCGGCCTGTATTCTCATTCTTTCTGAGGCCGCAGTAGCATTTGAGGTATTGTTTTTCGTGAAAAAAGTCATGTATCCCCCTTTGTTAGAGTTGCCGTGATCTTGCGAGGCATAAGCTCTAATACCAGCACTTGCATCTGTAGTCGATGGACTAGTGTCGTCTGTACTGTCGAAAAGCAAACTTCCTAGCACATTATTGGCCAAAGTAGTGTTGTCTTCTCTCGTTAAGTACAGAGTCGCTCCAGAAGCGGCTCCTACATTAAGATTAGCGTCAGGCGTATTGGTGCCAATTCCTACGTTTCCAGACGATGCTTGAACCATGAATTCTGGACTTCCGTCATTGGTTTGCTTCACAATAAAGTCGTTGGTGCTTCCCCCAGTACCATTTGCATTATCCATTCCAACTTTCCATTGTTCGGTTCCAGCTTCGCTGAAAATCAACGCTTTCTCAGAAACATCTGTGCCATCTATGTACAACCTTGAATGGTCAGCACCTTGTATCATTGCTATGTCATCAGCAGTATTGTAAACGTGTAGTGGATACGAAGGGGTGGCAGTTCCAATTCCAATTCGATTATTAGCGGCATCGACAGAAAAAGTGGTTCCGTCAATACTAAAACCATCAACCGCGGTAGACGTAAAGTCTAAAGTAAAGGCCCCTTGAGCTACCGTAGTGTTTTGTGTAAGCGTTCCTCCTAATTGTATGTCATTTACAACTTCTGTAAGGCCGTTGCTAGCTGTGGTAATGTCCGCTCCTAACAGTGCTGGATCGGTCCAAACCATAGTTCCGTCACCGGAAGAAACAGGAATCCATCCTGAGGTAGTTGTCCCTCCTCTCATTCTAATCGAACCATTTACATCAAACATTTGTGTTGGGGTGGCAGTTCCAAGTCCAATTCTGTCTAGGCCTGCATCCAAGAAAAGCATGTTTACCTGATTGTCAGATTCGATGCGGAAATTCCTATCATTTCCGAGTTCGTTAAAAATCACGTCTCCATCACCTTGTATTAAATGGTTAACCGCTCCATCGCTGTATATTCTTAGTCGCCCATCATTTCCACCTACACCTGCATCAGTAACATCCATTAAAATTGTTCCTGCAGTACTGCCATCACCAAATGTTAAGTCTCCTCCGAAAAAGGCATTTCCATCATTGTCATTGATTTCAAAATGGTTCGTTCCGCCATCTTGAATGATAAAATCTCCGGTACCACTTAGGTTGTATGTTAAATCAAATGCCCCTTGCGTTATAGTAGTCCCTTCTGTAAGTGGACCACCTAATTGAACTTTATTGTTCGGTACGTCAACATTAAGGCCGTTGTTCGCTTCAACATCAAGAATTGGCGCTGTAGCAGTGCCACTATTGGTAAGAGCACTGCCAGCAGTTACCGACTGAACACCTGCCGCACCCCAAATAGGGTCTGATCCTGAACCTTGAGAGACAA
>CALCGD010000317.1 GCA_937900875.1 uncultured Flavobacteriales bacterium | reverse complement strand
GTAGTCTGAAACAGGCAACAGGCTAAAATGAGATATGTGATTAATGCCTTATGCATGATTTTCAACTTTAACAATAGCATCCAAAGCTTCATCATAGACGCTTCCCATTTCTTTGTCGGCACCAGGTGCGAATCGGGCAAATTCAGTCTTATCAAGCACACCAATAAATGTGTTTGCCACATCATCTGGTATCGTTTTTTCTGCGAATGTGCTTCTTATTCGATCCTTACTTAATTCAGAAATAGGGATTGCGAACTTACTTGCCACGTATTCGGTTAGAGCTTTAAACACCTCTTCATAAAACGATGCGGTCTGATTGTCGTCCCAGAGTTTTTTCGCTTTTGTAAGTCGTTTTTTTGCTAAACCAGTAGCTCGCTTGCTTTTCAGTTTTACAACATCTTTTCCTTGCGCTTTTTGGTACTCGGCATAGCCAATTAGAAGTGTAAATAAGATTAAAGGCAAGCCTATTGCTGCATAAAACGGCACCGAACGGTAGAAGAAGTGAGTTCCGTTTAAAATTGGATACTGGCCTTGCTTTATGTACCGAATATCGCTGCCAAGCATTTTTATGTCCTCCTTATTGGCAAAGTTGATAGCCGGAGATGAAGCGGTTATTTCTCCATCTCCTTTAGTGACAATTAGGTCGAACGCATCTTGATTAATTGTTCTAAACTCTTTCGCTGCCGGATCAAAATATGAGAACGCAAACGGGCCAATTTTAAAATCGCCAGCGTATCTCGGAATAAGAACGTATTCGAAGGTTCTACTACCTGAAATACCACTCGGACTGAGTTTGATGTTGTCCGAAGTTTTAGGGTCGTAAACCTCAACATCTGGTGGGAATGCCAGGTCTAGAGGCTGAAGTTGGTAAAGGTTGCCCTCTCCACTAACAGTTATTTTCAAGTTCACAGCTTCGTTGGCCTTGGTCTCACTTTTGTCAAGTGTAGCCTTCATGTTTAGCTTACCAGTAAGGCCGCTAAAGTCGGACGGTTTGCCAGAAGGAAAAGGCTTCACGTTTATAGTTACCGCATTCGATTTTATCGGTCTTTTCGAATCTTGATAACCGCCAAAAAACTGGTCAAACACAGAACGACCTCTACCTGAAGTTCTTTCTCGAATAATTACGCTCAGTTCCAATGGGTCAATAACTATCTCGCCTGACTTCTGTGGATACAGAACCATCTGCTTTATGAGACCAGTTTGATACATGATGCCATCAATCACTTCATTTTTAAGCTGAATTTGCTGGTTAGAAGTAGTTTCCTTGGTCCAAAATCCTTCGAACGATGGCATTTTCCAATCGTCAAAATTAACCATGGTAACACGGCTGTAAATCTTCAAATCGGCCGTTATTCGTTCTCCCAAATAACAGTTTGTCTTGCTTACTTCTACTCGAGCAAACAAGTCTGAAGAACTGCCTTGCGGAGCGCTTGCTTGTGTTTTTTGAGTTGTAGCCTCAGGTGCTGAATTAGCCTGTAAGACCTTAATTTTTAGAGGATTAGACTCAATAATCTTTCCTCCTACTTTAATTTTGGCTGGTTCAATTTTAAACTCACCATCCCTTGCGGCCAGCAAGATGTAGGAATAAGTAATCGATTGAGACATGCTTCCATTTACGTATTGCATGCTTGTGCTCTGATTTGGGCCACCCAACACTTGAAAATCCGTAATCTCTGGTGCAATAAAGCCGCTACCATTTGCATTTACCGTCCAGTTTACCTGAAACCGTTGGCCTTGCTGAACTTGCGATGGCCCAGAAGCTGTGAGTTCTTGAGCATGTGAAACAGCCGAAACCAGCATAACAAGCACGAAAGCAAATAGATATGTAAACCGCTGCGCCATTACCAATCTTTCTCAATTGTCCCTTTAGAACCTTTCTTCACCTTTTGCTTTTCCAATCGATCTCTAATATCCTTCTCTTCCTGATTGAGTGCGTCTAACATGCGTTCAGCGTCTTCTTTTGAAATCTCACCCTCTTTCGGTTGTTGCTGTTCTTGCTCTTCTTGATTTTGATCATCTTGTTGCTGCTGTTGATCTTTCTCCTTCTCGTCTCCTTCCTTTTCTTCTTCGTCTTTCTTCTGCTGATCTTGCTTTTGCTCCTGGTCGTCTTTCTTTTGCTCGTCCTTGTTCTGGTCCTGCTGTTGCTCCTGTTCTTGCTCTTGCTGCAACATACGTTTAGCATAAGACAGGTTGTATTTGGTCTCTAAATCCTTTGGGTTATTCCGCAGCGATTGCTTGTAAGCATCTACACTTTCTTGAAATTTTTTCGCTTTCAAGAACGAGTTACCCAGGTTGTGGTAAGCTGCAGCTTTTTGTTCTTTGTCATCCGTAAGATTTGGAAGCGACTGAAATGAAGTTGCTGCTTCTTCAAAACGTTCTTGTTTAAAAAGTGCATCTCCTAAGTTGAAACCTGAAATAAATGCATCGGCTCCAGCCTCCTGTGCTTCGCGATAAGTCATTTCAGCTTCTCCGAATTTACCTTCTTCGTATTGCGCATTGCCCTTGGAAATAAGGTCATTCGCCTCGTCTTGCGCCCATACGCCAAGGGGCAAAACGATTACAAACAAGAGAGCGATATGTTGAATCATATTTTTCATTTCTTTTCGGCTGAGAAGAAATTTGAACTTCCGAATAAATTGAGTTTTCTGGATGGCAGCAATAATTCAATCAATAATAAGACCAACGCAATGGCAATGAAATACTGAAAACGGTCTTCATAACTGGTAAACATCTTGCTATCGTATTCATCACGTTGCATTCCTTCCAACTCGTCCATTAATGCGTTTAAACCGGTTCTTGAATTGTTAGCACGAACATAAGTTCCCTCTCCCGAAGCAGCAATCTGCTGAAGCATCGTTTCATTCAGCTTGGTAACAACAGTGTTTCCATCTCGATCTTTCCTGTACCCGAGCATTTGCCCTTTTTTGTAAATCGGAATAGGTGTTCCGTCTACCGAGCCAATTCCGATTGTGTGAACGGTAATTCCAACTTCAACAGCAGCCGCTGCTTGCTTTAATGCATCATCCTCATGATTCTCACCATCCGTAATAACGATAATTGACTTGTTGGCCTTAGTTGTTTGACTAAAGGATTTAATGGCAAGCTCGATTGACTTCCCAATTGCAGTTCCTTGTGTAGGAACAATATCCGTATCGATAGAGCGCAGAAATAGCTTGGCTGCCGAATGATCTACCGTCATGGGTAACTGGATGTAAGCATCGCCAGCAAATACGATTATTCCAATCTTATCATTCTTGAGCCTATCAACCAACCTAGAAATGGCTTGTTTGGCCCTTTCTAAGCGATTAGGCGTAAGGTCTTCGGCCAACATGCTGTTTGACACATCTAAGCAAATCATGAGCTCAAAGCCCTCTCTTTTCACCTCTTCGTACTTCGTGCCAATTTGTGGGTTTGCCATTCCAACCAACAGAAAAGCAATACCGAGCAGAAATAGGAATCGTTTCCATCGTGGAAGCACGGTAGAAAAGGTTGGAATTAAGTTTTGAAGAATAACCGCATCTCCCAATTTATCAAGAACGCTTTTTCTCCATCTTCCATTCATCCAAAAAATGAGGATAAGAACTGGAATTATCAGTAGCGCATAAAGCCATATTTCGTTAGCAAACCTGAACATTAGACGATTGATCTTAACACGGTTTGTTTCAATAAAACTTCTAACCCTAAAAGGATAAGTGCCATAATTGCGAATGGCATGTACTCCTCTTTTCGTTTGCGATATTCAGTAACGTCAATTTTTGACTTCTCCAATTGATCAATCTCAGCATAAACCGATTCCAAACTAGCATTGTCGGTTGCTCTGAAGTACTGACCTCCAGTCATATCTGCAATACGGGTGAGTAGCTCTTCATTAATCTTCACTTCAACGTCTTGGTATTGGATTCTGCCGAAAGCGCCTTTGTAAGGCATAGGCGCCATTCCTTTTGTTCCAACTCCAATGGTGTAAACACGAACACCAAACTCCTTTGCAATTTCAGCTGCAGTTCCTGGTGCAATAGAACCCTGATTATTTTCCCCATCTGTAAGCAGAATTATCACCTTGCTTATCGCCTTGCTGTCTTTCAAACCTTTAACAGATGTAGCCAAGCCCATTCCAATAGCAGTTCCATCGGTGAGCATTCCACTTTTTACATCGTTAAACAAATTCAGAATAACCGAATGATCTGTGGTAAGCGGACATTGCGTAAAGCTTTCGCCTGCAAAAACCACCAATCCAAGTCTATCGTTTGGGCGATTACTTATAAAGGTTTTTGCTACTTCCTTGGCAGCTTCTAATCTGTTTGGTTTGAAGTCTTCGGCAAGCATTGAACCTGAAATGTCAATAGCCATCACAATATCGATTCCTTCCGCAGTTACGTCTTGCCAACTGCTGGTAGATTGAGGACGAGCTAATACCACAACCAATAATCCAACGGCTAACATTCTAAGCACGAATGGTAAATGAATAAGCTTTGATTTGATGTTAGCCTCTGCTCCTGCCGATGTCGCAACATTCGAATACCTAAACTCAGCCCTATTTCTGCGCTGAAGCAGCACGTGATAGGCAATCATGGGCAGGATAATCAATCCGAACCACAATAAGTGAAGGTGCTTGAATGTGATATCGGCCATCATTCTTTCTCCGTTCCTTCTGTTTTAGGTTGATCTAATGGCATAACCAGTGTGCTGTTCACAAACATTCTAGCAATGTCGAAGCATTGCTCATTCTCATTAGATACTGGCTTGTACTTAGCGAATTTGGCTAAATCGGACATTTGAAGAAGTCGTTTCAACGGTGCCATTTTCAGCTCTTCCAATCCTTCTCGTTTTAATGCCCAGATTGTTTCATCCGTGGTCATTTCCAGCGCTAACACATCAAATCTAAACTCAATGTACTCTCTGGTAATATCGGACAACTCAATATAGAATTGCTTGGTTTGGTCGTTTTGCCATAACTTCTTTTGACGCAATTCTTCCAATTTCTCGAGTGCAATTTCGTGTGCAGGACGTTTGGGTTTCGGCCGAGCCAATAACTCTTCTGGCTTTCGTCTTCTTTTCCTAATGAGAAGGATAGCAGCTACAATCAATCCTAGAACGAGCAAAATAATGAGACCGTACAGTAACCACTTTTTCCAGTTAAACGGAACATCATAAGGCTCCTTAATGTCCTTAATCTCCTCTTCCATCTCCACCGTGACATCTGAAACAACTATAGTCAGCTCTTGAGTTGAAAGTGTTTGAGAACTATCATTATTAAAAATGAATTTAATAGATGGAAGTACGATAAAACCTGTATCGAAGCTGGTAATCACCAATCGCTGATGGATAATGGTCTCGCCTGTTTCTTTCTTAATAGTGTCTGGAATAGATGATTGAACAATCTCTATCTGACCAGTGATTGTGTCTTTAAAGGCAGGCCATGTGATGGGTGTATCGTGCGTGAACTCAACACTTAAATCCAAGTTTATTTGGTCGCCAATAAGAATTTGCTGGCTGTCTAGTACTGCCTTAACGGTGGCGTTTTGCGCAAAGCCACCGAGGCTTGCTACAATCAATAACGATATGGATAGAAACTGCTTCATTATCCTCTTCGCTTAAATAAATTCATGAGTGGCTTTATGTAAGAACCGTCAGTTCTTACTTCCGCCATATCTACACCTGATTTTACTAAAATATCCTTCAATTCAGCTTCAAAACTTAGGCCATTGGCCTTCAGCTTAATTCTCGTTTCCTTGCTAGAAGTGTCTACCCAAACCACCTTGCCTGTCTCTGCATCCGTCATTGGAAGCAATCCAACGTTTGGAATTTCTTGTTCTAGATGATCGTATACGCGAATAGCTACTAAATCATGCTTCTTATTGGCCAGTTTCAAAGCATCCGAATAACCCTTATCCATGAAATCGGTAAGCAGAAAGGCAATACTTCGCTTCTTAACCACATTGGTTAGGTAGCGTAATGCTTCTGCTAAATTGGTGCCTTTGTGCTCTGGCTTAAAGTCAATCAACTCTCGGATTATGCGCAGAATATGACTCTTTCCCTTCTTAGGTGGAATGAATTTCTCAACCCTATCGCTAAAGAAAATGATGCCCACTTTATCGTTATTCTGAATGGCAGAAAACGAAAGAACGGCACAAATCTCAGTCATCAGCGCACGCTTAATCATAACCTTAGAGCCAAAATCTCCCGAACCACTCACATCAACCACCAACATAACTGTTAGTTCTCTTTCTTCTTCAAATACCTTTACGTAAGGCTCTCCAGCTCTGGCAGTTACGTTCCAGTCAATGGTTCGCACATCATCGCCCATTTGATACCCACGCACTTCAGAAAAAGCCATGCCACGCCCCTTGAAGGCAGAGTGATATTGACCAGAGAATATCTGATTACTCAGACCTCTCGTCTTTATCTCAATCTTACGTACGCGTTTTAATAGCTCTGACGTTTCCATTTTTTGAAGCGAATAGTGAACAGAGAAAAGCGAACAGTTGGCTGTTCCGACTTCTCAAGTCTAAATTCTCACATCTCTCTACGGTACTTCTACCGTGTTCAGGATATCAGCAATAATTTCTTCGGAGGTAATGTTCTCAGCTTCGGCCTCATAAGTAAGACCAATACGGTGACGCAATACATCATTACAAACCGCCCGAACATCCTCAGGAATTACGTAGCCTCTACGCTTAATAAAGGCATACGCTTTAGCTGCTTTAGCCAATGAGATACTTGCGCGTGGCGAACCACCGAAGCTGATCAAGTCTTTCAATTTGGCAAGACCGTATTCCTCTGGGTTTCTACTTGCAAAAACAATGTCAACGATGTATTTCTCAATCTTCTCATCCATGTAAACCATGCCAACTGCCTCACGTGCTTTTAGAATGTCTTCTGGTTTTAGAATAGAATTAGCAGTTGGGAACTTCCCCGCCATGTTATGCCGAATAATCTGTGCTTCATCCGCCTTATTCGGATAGGTAATAACCACCTTAAGCATAAAACGATCTACCTGCGCCTCTGGCAGTGGGTAGGTTCCCTCCTGCTCAATTGGGTTCATGGTAGCCATTACAAGAAAAGGCTCGTCTAGCTTATAAGTAGTATCACCAATGGTAACCTGCTTTTCTTGCATAGCCTCAAGCAAGGCGCTCTGCACCTTCGCTGGGGCACGGTTAATCTCATCCGCGAGAATAAGATTGGAGAAAATAGGTCCTTTACGAACGTCAAAACCACCCGTCTTCTGGTTGTAAATCTGTGTTCCCACCACATCCGCAGGCAGCAAGTCTGGCGTAAACTGAATTCTGCTGAAACCAGCGTTAATGGTTGATGCCAGTGTATTAATGGCCAATGTCTTTGCCAATCCAGGTACTCCTTCAAGTAGAATGTGTCCTTTTGAGAGTAATCCAATCAAAAGGCTTTCAACCATGTGTTGTTGCCCCACAATTACCTTGTTCATCTCAAGGGTAATGAGGTCTACAAAAGCACTTTCCTTCTCGATTAGCTCATTGATTTGCTTGATGTCAATTACTTCACTCATTATGTTTAAATGTTCATTTGGTTGCGCAAAAATATAGATCGCTTACTAGCACCAAACAGTTAAAATTCTTAAGTGGTGTTAAGAGGTTCTTAAAAAGTGTTAACGAAGTTGTGATTTCTGGACTGAACGAGCCTTAACGTGCTTAGAAGTGGCATGTAGCAAATTCAGTTTCCGAGCAATTGACAAGAATCCATAATCCCGCAGCAACTACAAGCTACGATACCTTTTTATTTTTGCAGTAGCATTTACATTCAAATTTTACCATGCAGAAAAGCGTAGATAAGGCGGTTGACGATTTATTCCAGATGATAATTGAAAGCGGAGAAGCCGATTACATTGGTGAAAACGTGACTCAGTTAGAGCACATGTGTCAAGCAGCCGAGTATGCCGAAGAACAAGGCAATGATGCTGAGGTGATATTGGCAGCACTCTTTCATGATATCGGCCATTTCTGTTCAGAATACGGTGAAGAACAAGATATGGGTGGTCTTGGACACATTGCTCACGATAAAGTTGGAGCAGACTACTTAAGAAATATTGGTTTCCCTGAGAAAGTAGCACGCCTAGTAGAAAGTCACGTTGAAGCCAAACGATATTTATGCGCAGCCAAGCCTGGGTATTTTGCCAAACTTTCTGATGCATCTTCTCAAACCCTCAAATTTCAAGGTGGACCGATGTCTAAAGACGAAGTTGCCAAATTTGAGGCCGACCCTTGGTTTAAAGACATCATTAAACTTCGTGCTTGGGATGAGTTGGCCAAAGTGGAGAATAAGCCCTTACCCGATTTGAACAGATACAAGGAAATGGCTAAGAACATTTTACTTAA
>CALCGD010000316.1 GCA_937900875.1 uncultured Flavobacteriales bacterium | reverse complement strand
AAATTTTGAATCGAGCCCTTTTTCAAGGGCGTTGCGCATCAGTCACTGGTGTTGTGTGTAGTTGTTTCATTTATTGTTTGATAATCTTAGACGTAAGGAAGGTCCCGTCTGTAGAGGTAACATGAATCAGGTACAGACCATTTGAATCGGGTAATTCCAACTCATAAAACTGTGCCTGGTTCAACTGATATTCTGCAACCAATTTTCCAATCGAATTAAATATGGAAATCAATCCGTTGGATTTTTTTGATTTAAAAACGATGTGAACATCACCATTACTAGGGTTGGGGTAAACGAAAATTTCCTCCTTTGAGGTATTTTGATGGACTCCTGTTAACAGGTCAGTCCAGTGTATGCTTAACGTATTGACGGAGAATGCCGGAAGCGTGATGGAATGGCTTGTTCCCGCCAAAGGTTCTTGCACGGAGGTGGTAAAGACCGTATCGTTAACCATAGTGCCGTACAACGATTGCAGATGAACGCTATCTGCCTGCCATGCCGCTGGAATGCCAATTTCTAGCGTAATAGGGTTCTCATCATCGCGGTTTAGCAGCAAGAGGTTAATGTACTCTTGGTCAGCACCCACACCACCCCAAGCGGCAATGGCATCTACCGTAATGGTAATTATCTGCTGTCCGCTGTTGGTCAGCACATCTATCTGCGGGTTTTCGGTAACAGTAATAGGAAACATACCCTGTCCAACAGCTTCCATTACCATGGTTGTTGCAATCCCTTCGGTGCCTACACTGAACGTGGGGTTGGGGTGCAAAAGATGAATGAAATTATTGCCTTGTGCAGCCAATGCAAAGTGGTTCATTGTCCGTAGATCAATCGAATCGTTGAGGGCAAGATCAAAGCATCGTGCCCAGAAATCGGCCACATACATGCCGCAAGTAATTCCGCGAATGGGATGATCATCGGGTGCAAGGTCAAAAAGGGCAACATTCCACTCAGTCAATGAAACCCCGATGTCGGTGGCTATTTGCCAATCCTGTTCCCGTTGATCCCAAAGCTCTTGAAGTACCACAAATCCGGTAGCCTTTTTCTGCGAAACATAGGCTGCTTCGGAGAAAAGCCCTTGATCTAAAGCAGGTAAGGTGAGGCCACTGGCATACGGATGTTTGATCATGAAATCGGGTGGACTGGCTGCGAAATCTTGCTGAAACATTGAATTAGAGGCTTGTATCGTATCTGGACTGACCGTATATCCAATTTCAATAGTAGGATCTGCTGCTTTCATGGAGTCCCTGAAAGCAAAGGCCCCATCGTGTCCTACGCTATTGTACTCAATAAGTATCAGGTCGTTAGGGAGTAGCCCGCTATTCGGACTGATGATCACATCGGTGGTGGTCCAAGAGAATTCTGCACCTGACAGCAGATTAATTGGGTTAGCTATGCTGTCGTAGAGTTCTTGTTGTGTGGCCACATTATGTGCCCAAGCATTATCAAAATTGTGCGTTCTATAAACCCGAACGGCATTTGGGTCGGTTAGGTCCAACGCAGGGTATTCAACCGAAACTGTATCTATTGTAAGCGCACTGGAATAGAACTTCAGGTCGCCCAGAATGGCGGTATTATTATCAAGACCTCCGAAGGCCAGCACCCAACCTTCACGAAAAAGTTCGCCACCATAATAGTAGAGGCTATCCGCTTTATAATGTGTTGATGAGCTAACAGGAACACCCGTTTGAAAATGGATATTCTCCTGAAATCCTAACCAAGACCAGCCATAAGACCAAGCATCGGTAGATTCATTTCCGATCTCCCAGTATTTCACATTGATCGGGTCGGGATTATCTAAAAGATCATCTCTTAGGTTTGTGTAGTATGCACTTGGGTCGTTGCATAAACGAACGAATTCGGCTGCTTCACTGGCCGAACCGTTCCCGAAATTGACAACCACTTGAAGTTCAAGATTGAATGTATCGAGGAACAGAATCATGTTTTTAAGATTGAGTCTGTCGTTGTCTTCCAGATGCTCCTCCCAACGGTAATTGTTACCGCTATTACCTCCAGGCCATCTAACTATTCCCGGGTCGAGCCTATTAAATGCATTAGCAAAATCGGCTGTCTGAACCTCAGCAATTAGACTTTTTGCACCCTCATTATAACCTCGCCATTGGCTTGGAATGCTGTCTATTACTGGATTTTCCGGCAGCTGAATACTGATGGTCTGCGCAGCAGAAATGGAGCAAAGCAGCGTACTGAGAACTGCAATTATTATAAGACCAATTCTATTTAGGCTCATATATTCAAATAGATGAATGCTTCTTACTTCTTAACCAATTTAATTGTTCGCTCCTTTTGGTCAACAAACACAAATCTTGCAAAGTAGATGCCACTAGGCAACATACTCAGGTCAAGAGAGCCAGAAGTGAGGTTGGATGTCGTTACCAGCCTTTCTCCGAGTAAATTGAATACTTCAACGCTTTCTAACTTCCTACTGGAATTGAATGTAAGCGTAGAAGAAACGGGGTTCGGATAATACGACCAGCCATCATTGTTTTGCGCTTCAGTCAGGTCAGTAACGGTTGTCGTGTCCGTCCAGAGTGTGAAGTCGTCCCAGTACAGACAAAGACACGCGTCCACACTATCCATGTAATCTATCAACGTTCCGGAAGTATAGAGTTTCATGGGATTGAAGTTGGTAACACCATCTGGCGCAGTGTCGTTGGGGTGATGTGTAAAGTCTGAAATGTCTATGAGATTATGAACGTTATTCTGAGCATCTGTCAGAGTCACCGTAAACGCTCCCGTCAATGAATCTCCTTCCACAAAGTGTGTTTCAAGTGTAAACCATTCTCCAAATGGTAGGGGAAAGGTGACATCAACGGTGTCCCATACATCATCCCAATCGCCAGGGTCTGTTCCTCTTGTTTGGCCATGCGAACCCAAATAGAAATCAGAGCCAGTGCCAGATGCTTTACGCAAGTTGACCGTAACTCTGAAGGGAAGAGTAGAGGCAGCCGCGTTGTTCCAGAACTCCTGAATGGTCAGCCAAGAAATGGGCAATGGCTGATCTACCAACTCTACAAAATCAGGATGGATGTACAATCTTTCGCGGAAATGAAACTCGTGCCAATTGGGATTCCCGTTAATGCCAACCTGAATCCTTCCTTTATCAAGGGTATCTTCACCATTGAAACTGTAGGTAATGTGGGGTAATTTAATATCGTAACTCAATACGTGGTTTGATGGATTCCCCGGTTCTGGAATAATGGAGGCAATGCTTCTCGAGGTGTCACCCTCTTCATAAAATATCCTGAAACTTCCAACATTGGGATTGTCATCCAGATCCAACTCCCAATCATATCCGTTGTCTTCGCCTGTTATATCCGCATTATTCAGATTTGGGTTTCCATTCAGTACATATTGCGTTAGCTCACTGGTTCCTTCAAACCCAGATTCAAAATAGAAGAACGGAGTTTGACTGTAAACGGAAAGTGCGCAAAGAACACCTAATCCTGAAAGGGCAAGCTTATACATTAGGTTATGTTTTGTTCATAGGATGGTGTTTGACCCAATTGGTTTAATGGAATCTGTCCTTCAACAAACCCAATTCTAATACCGCTTAGCTCTTAGATATACATGGTTTAGAAAGGACGGTTTCCAGGTTTTGGATGTCAATATCCGTAAAGTCTTTGGTAAGTACAAGGCCGAACGCGAAGGTTTTATTTACAATAAGGAACAAGACCGTTATGAATGCCAGCGCGGCAACCGCGCCCACCTGCCCTTTAAGCGCGAAGTGACCAATGCCAAAGGCAACGTAGCACGTGCGTTCCGCAGTAGCAGCAAGGACTGCAAGCACTGTCCGTTGAGAACAGAATGCGTGGGAAAGACAGGCTTCAAGGTGATCACCGAAAGCATAGACAAGCCCTACTACGATGCCATGCACCAGCGGCTACAAAGCAAGTATGCCAAGCGGTTGATGAAGAGGCGTAGTAGCACCGTAGAACCAGTGCTGGGCACGCTTGTAAACTTCACATCCATGCGCAGGGTAAACACTCGTGGGCTTGCCGGTGCCAACAAGCATGTATTGCTGGCCGCACTCACCTACAACCTGAAGAAATACATGAAAAAAC
>CALCGD010000315.1 GCA_937900875.1 uncultured Flavobacteriales bacterium | reverse complement strand
TAAGCATTTCATCAGCCTCATCTAACACCACAAACTTGACATCTTGTAATTTTAGGACGCGTCTGTTAATAAGGTCAACGGTTCTTCCGGGAGTACCGATGATTACCTGAGCGCCTCGCTTAATATCACGTATTTGCCCCTCGATACTCGTGCCGCCATAAACAGCCACGGTTTTTAGATCCATGAACTTGGCGAATTTTTGCATGTCAGTCGCGATTTGTAGACACAGCTCCCGTGTAGGGCAGATTACAATCGACTGAATATTTCGGCTACTTTCATCTAACTGTTGAAGAACAGGCAAGCTAAACGCTGCTGTTTTTCCAGTTCCTGTTTGTGCAAGTGCAATTAAATCCTTTTTAGAATCTAATACTTGTGGGATCGCTTTTTCCTGAATAGGTGTAGGAGTTTCAAATCCTAATTCGTCCAGCGCCTGAACGATTTCGGCCCGTAGACCTAACTCTTTAAATGTTGGCATTATGTGCTTTTGGATTTTTCAACCATCCAATAAATGCACCATGCAAACTATTTGAGGAAGGATGAAATCTGCCGCAAAGGTAATAAAGAGAATGACTATTCTAAGGTGTGACACTTTTTCGATAGATAACCCACTGATTTACAGTCTGCTCAAAGTTGATGCTGCCAGGAATGACTGTATATTCTTTCACGAATTTGAATCCAACCTTTTCGAGTAATCGATTTGGGGCTGGGTTTAATGAATAAGGCTCGCAAAACAGCCTTTCGAGATTTAGATTTTTGAAAAACAGCGGAATGGTCATTTTTAGAAACGCCATTCCATTGTTCTGCTTTCTATTTTCATTCTCCCAAATATGTAAATGCATATTGGCTTCTTTACCAAACTTGGTCGGATTGGTATTGCAATGTCCAATAGGTTTACCATCTATCAACCAAATAATGCAGTATGAATTTCGTTTTTCTAGAGATAATGAAAGCTGTTTTTGAAGCATTTCAATGAAGGCATCCCTTGGTGGCATTTTAGTCAAATCGACTCCCATTCCGATAAGATGCTCACCTGGTGAATTCACCCAATAATCAGCAATTAATGGAATGTCTGATTTTTGTAGCTCTCGAACAGTCAAAATATCCATTTGGTTATAGCGGTTTTATTAGCTGCGCTATGAGGTTGTTAGATACATGAGGAATGAAACTAGCCGCTATCGATCTGGTTGACCAATAGATGATTCCAAATATGATTCCATAAACTAGGATTGATAAACTGTTTGTTGCCAATTCTAGAATGGTCTGATGCTGAACAATTATCCAAGATGGTAAATGGAAGATGCCAAAGGCAACCGCGGAAATCAAAATAGCCATCCAAGATGGTCTTGATTTCAATTCTTGCCTTAGAACAATCCCTCTAAAAAATACTTCCTCTGCAAATGGAGAACCAATAATCCAATTGAGCCAAACAGCACCTGCTGTTGGTACAGTGACTTCAGCGGGAATGAAATTCAAGCTAAAATGCAGTAGATAGAGGCTAAAGCCTAGGATTAATCCAGTGATTATGCCACGTACCAGCTTAGGTTCATTCAAGTATTCCCGATTGAAGTAAAGAAAGATGCTTGCAGGTAGTAGCAGTGATGCTATTCTCGCAATACCCCTTGAATAACTATGCGTGGTGGAAATCTCTGGAAATTGAAGCATTACAAAACTCCAAACTGTCCATAAAACAATGGAAAGCAAGAAATACCCGAAATAATGCGCTCGATTGAAAATTGCCATTTCTGCCAGTGAATATGAAGATATGTTGCAAACATGCGATAACATTAAATCAAATCGCAATCCTCTCATACTTTTTAACACAAGGCTATGGTTTATATAGTGCCTATCAATCAAAAACGACCGAACATGAATACGAGAATCCTCCTTCTGGTTGCATGCGTGTCCTTTGCAACAACTGCCATTTCGCAAGAGAGACTTGGCCTAGCAAATAGTAATTACGCTGGCACTACTGGCATGCCGCTCAATCCATCGAGTATGGTAGATAGCAAAGCGTGGTTAGATATTAACCTTGTGGGCGTTGATGCCTTTGCATGGAACAACTTCGTGTATCTGAGCAAGGATAATTTCTATTTCTTCAGAGACGTCCCTTCGGGAAATGTACCGAGCCCTTTGTACCGAATGAACGGGAAAGAAAAGCACGGAGCGGTTAATCTGAGAGTTGATGGGCCAAGTTTCACCCTCAGTCAGGGTAAGAATGCTTTTGGGTTTCACACTGCCGCAAGAACGTTCGTTTCGTTCGAGGATTTTCTAGAACCATCAGCAGTTTACATCTATGAAGGGTTGGATTACGACCCGCAACAGAACGTTGTCTACAATCAGCAAAAGATGGGGGCGTTTGCTACCGCTTGGGCTGAAGTTGGTTTAAGCTACGGTCGGATTGTTTATCAGCAAGGGAAAGACATGATTAACGTGGGCGGAACGGCCAAATACTTAATGGGAATTGGCCACATGAGTATGTACTTAGATGAATTGAACCACACGGTGGTAAGCGATGAAGATTGGAATGTTTCTAACCTAACTGGTCAGTATGCCATCACAGAACCTGGTTTTGCCAACGGGCATGGCTTTGGCGTTGACCTTGGCGTGACCTACAAACGCATGTTAGAAGATGTAGGCGATTATGCGCCACACACGGCTCAGTCAGATTGCGGTACCATCGATTATAAGTACAAAATTGGTATTTCACTGCTTGATTTGGGTGGCATCAACTTTAGCAAGAATTCACTCATTCGGACATTCGAAAATTCTACTGCCACTTGGGAAAACTATCCGGATGCGGAAGTAACCAGCATTGGCGATATTGATAATCTAATAGCTTCTCAGTTTGCTTCGGATGCTGGAAGCATGAAAACAGGAATACGCTACAGTGCGAGTATACCCAGCGCAATTTCAGTTCAATTCGACTATAATTTGGGTAAGAAGTTTTACATAAACGCCACATGGGTACAAGGGTTTAAGATGGGTAAGCGAACAACAGGAATTAGACGCAGTATTATTGGAATTACCCCTCGATTTGAGCACAAATGGTTTGAGGCTTCCTTGCCCGTTTCACTGTACGATTATCGTTCTCCACAGATTGGATTAGCATTTAGGTTCTACAACATCACAATTGGTTCAGATAATATTCTGCCATTTTTTGTTCCCATGAATGTCTACTCAGGAAACATCTACGCTAGTGTGAAAATCACGTTGTTCAAGAATCCCGCTTGCGGTAAGGGGAAGAGGGGAAAGAAAAGTAAGAAAGGGAAGCATAAAGCTGGAGGCGCGGTTGATTGTCCAGCTTTTATGTAGATGAGCTTAGAATGAAGAAGAGACTCTTCCTTTGCTAGCTACGTCACACGCATAATCTTCTCCATCTTTCTGGCTTTCTTCTCAACCTTGGTTACATAATGAGGATAGGCTGATGCGAAAGTCATTTTATCAACACATTCATTATGATGGGCTGATGTACTCATATTTGGACTTTTATTAAAGCAGAAACCCGTTCTGCGGCTCTAGAGGCTTTGGAATGTTAGTGTCGTTAATCATTTCCCTAAGGTCAATCTCAATGCCTCTTGCAATGGTCGTAATTGGAACATCATTGTATGTGCCTTCGAACGGATTCTCGGAGTAATCTCCAATCTTCTCCATCAGCATGAAAATCCAAGTAATAAGACCGACAATGAACGGGCATGCCCAGAATAACCATCCTGAATAGCCATGAAAAACATCCATTATGCCAAATGGAACCAAAGCACAAAACACAAGTGTTAACCAAAGTGCGGTTGAAGCATATTGCCGTGGAAACGGGAAATTCTTTATCCGTTCTGATTTCCCCTGATCTTCATAAAAAGATGTAATCAAATGAACCAATTCCATGTGCCTAAAATCTTCATAATACCCTAGGTCTTTGAGTTCTTGTAATCGTTTGGATTGATCCGCCAGAATGTGGGTGGCTGAATTTCCGTAGTGCTCGTATCGCTTCATGTCAGAATCTGACACAAAGAGGGCCACATCTAGCTTTAATTTGTTGGTGTAATCTTCACAAACTGTAGGTGCATATTTCGATTTTACTCGTTCTTCTGTGTGTTCCCATTCTCTTGCCAATCGGAGTTGATAGCGAAGAGCGGTAAGCCAAGCAATATGCCTGTAAATCAGTTCTTTCTTTATTTCTTCAGAGCCTTCGCCCTGTACAAAGGAGACAACCTGAGCACCAAACGATCGGCTGTTATTAACGATGCTTCCCCATATTTTTCTGGCTTCCCAAGTTCTATCGTACGAACTGTTGTTCTTAAAACCGAGATAAAACGCTACCGCAATTCCTATTACGCTAATCGGCTCCCATGGAAGAACTATGTGAACGTCAAATAATAAGTGAATAGAACAAAGAGCAACACCATATAGCACACCAATTATAAATGGCCATTTTGACCAGCTGAAGGTCATCCAAAAACTGTAATTCCTTTTTACGTACATGTAGTTTCTTGAAGATAGATGGGGGAATAGATTCCTATCAAACGCCCTATCAAAGCCGTTTGTTCATCCAATTAATTTGAAATGATTTATTTATTTCTGTAGTAAGCCCAGGTAGCTGCCATGGCTAAAAACCCGATACCCATACCTATGGCTCCGCCTACTTGAACCTTTCCGTAAGCCATGCCCAAACCAGCACCAATAAACATGCATCCCACAAATACAACTCCGCCTATCGAGGATCCATTTTTTTGCTTTTCCATTGTCTGAATTTGAGGTTAAAGTAACGAGAATTGTCTGATTAGAAATCCAATCCCAATCGAACATTTACATTCCAGCCTAAATCGTCAGCAAAATACCTCTGTCGATTAAGGTAGTCTTGGTAAACCGCGTTCAGCAGATTGTCTCCGGATATAGAGCATCTCAGTTTCGTCTTTTTTAGCTTAAACGTAGTACCAATGTTGGCTCCTAAAAGAAAATAACCAGTAGGAGGAGGGGTAATGTCTTGATTCAGGTTTAGATGTGTTTGTTCAAAAACGTAACGACCATTTACGGAAACAGCCGTGTTTTTCATTTTCTCTCCATCCTTAAATGAGTAGGAGAACGAGCCAAATAGATTGTTGCTTGGCATGTAAACCAACGGCTGCTTATTGCTCACATCATCGCCTTGTAGGAACGAATATTTGGCAACTAACCGAATGCTTTCAATTGGTTCGTAAGAAACTAATGCATCTAAACCAGCAATTGTTGCATCCGTTTGTTGGTAAGAGAATAATGGAAATGCCCCACGAATAGTCAATCTGAACTCATCTTCGGGTTGCAAGTAGATGAAATTGCTGATGTATTGATAGTAACCAAGCAACTGTACAAATAGCTTCTTTTTTACGTTCCAATCTGCTGAAAGAACCGCTTTTGTTGATTGTTCATTCTTGAGATTTCGATTGCCTTCTTCTATTCCACTAACTCCTTGGTGCAAACCAGCGCTATAAAGTTCATTTACTTCTGGAGAACGAAGTACATGACCCAAGTTTAAGTTCAGTTTTAGTTGTGGAAGGACTCTGTATCGGATTCCGGAAGACAGACTGTAGTTGTGAAAGGTGTGATAGAAACGCTCAATTTCTCTCGGCAGGGACTGTGATATAGTAACCACCTGAAGATGATTCATGTCGTACCGAGCACCTAATTCGTAAAGTATTTTTTTGTGCTCCTCTTGGAAGATTGCAAAAGCCCCCAGCTTGTAAGCACGATAGTCAGGAATAAGAGGTAAGATTCCCGTTTCGGGATTGTTTGTGTTATCCGTTAACCGTAGCTGAATTCCCGTTTTGAGCTGACGGTTGTGGTCAAAAAAGTGATTGTAGATCCCTTCTAAATACTGTTCCCATTGCAGCAGACTTAAAGCGGGTAGGTCGCTTCTGTCGGCTCGTCTTACATCAAACTCCTTACGATTGTTGACCTGTCCTCCGTACGTAAGTTTAAAGCTTTGGTGTTCATTAAAAATATGCATGCTTTCTAGCTTCAACAAGTGGTGCTGAACAGTCTGACGAGGTTCGCCAATACCATAAGAGAATTTATCTTCTGTAAAGAATGGAACATCACGGCCAATTGCGTCTTCCAAATCGGTCAAATTACCTATGTGCGAACCTCTCAGGATGGCAATCTCAGTGTTGAATAGACTGTAATACAACTTCATTTCCCACCTAGGATTGAAGTGCTTTTCCAATTGTGCCGCAAGGTTGTATTCTCGCTTTCCAGTGTTGGTGAGGTAATAGTTTGGAGCGCTTCGGTCTCCAATAACTTTGGCTGTTGCTGAGATTCTCCAAGCGGCCCACTTGTCGTATTTCTCTAGTCTCGCGTTTAGCGTATGCCCTAAACCATTGGTCTGGAAAATGTAGTTCACATTACCGTGAAGATGCGGGTCGTTCTTAATCTCGTCAGGTTCAATTAACACAACTCCGCCCAGAGAACCACCTGGATAGGCAAGTGCTCCAGCACCTTTAACCACAGAAATATTCTCAGCTACATACGGGTCAATTTCAGGAGCATGGTCGTTTCCCCATTGCTGGCCACTCTGAGCAATGCCGTTGTTCAATATGGCTACTCGGTTTCCTGAAAGGCCGTGTACCACAGGTTTAGAAACCCCAGCACCACTCTTAATACTACTCACTCCAGTCATCTCTTCGAGCATCTCAGAAAGGTCTTTGTTTGCCGTTTCTGCTATCGCTTCCTGTCCAACTGTAGAACTGGCTGATGTTTCATGTTGAGAGTGGTGGTCATGCACCATTACTTCGTCCACTAACTCACTGTGATGATGCATGTTAATACGTATTACCGTATCTTTTACTAGAGATATAAATAAGGTCCTTGTTTCACAACCAATATGGTTGAACTGAAGGTGGTATTCTCCTTTGCAAAGGCCATTTAGTTTGAAGTTACCTAGGCTGTCTGAAGCAGCGCCAGATTGTGTTTCTTCTACATAAACAGTTCCGTAAGCCATAGGTATTCCGGTGCCTTCATCAGTAACATTGCCTGAGATAGAAAACGAGCAGTTTTGTCCTGAACTCAAAAATGGAGCAAGGAGGACAAACGAAAGAAAAACGAAGCGGAAAGATTGCATTGTAAAGAACTCCGCTCGAGATTAACTCGAGCGGAGAAATTGAATTATTGTACAGTTACATCAAAAGTGACTTGAATATCTGTCTCGCCTCCTGCATTGGTTATATCTCCATCAGAAACACCCGAAGCCGATTTATTCGGCTCGTGTCGGAGCGTAATCGTCAAAGTTGACGTAAGAGGAGTTCCCGAAGCAAATGTGGTTTGCAAGCCTACTGGATTGCCGTTTTCATCCGCGTCTGCATAATCAAACCCGCCACTGAATGACATTGTGCTGAATTCATAGAAGAACTGATGTTCTTCAGCTTCTGCAGCCACTTCAACGGAAATGCTAATTGCCGGGCTTTCCGTTGCATTAAGTAGAGAAACAACTCCATTGTAAGTTGTGTTTGCCGTTAGCGTTCCATTAGTGATAACCGGGGCGTTTCCACCATCACCATCAAGATCTTCAAAACGGAACTCAATGGGAGTTCCACCTCCTTCTGGTGTAAGCGTATAAATCAGTGTAGTTATCAATTCTTCCTCGTTTAGAATTATTGGGTCTTCCTTTTCACATGCAGTGAATAGTAAGACTGAAAATAGGGGCAATGCCCACAATAAGTTTTTTGTGTTTTTCATGATATTGAATAAATAATTGAAGCTGAAAACCATTAGGTAATCAGCGAAATGCAGCTTTAATCAGCTACAGGAGGTAGAAACAATCATGAAATAGCGGGCGGGCCGCGAGGAGAGTAGACAAGCGAACAGTTGCTGTCTAAAAACGCAGTGCTTGTTGCTTGAATATGTGCAAATTGATTAGGCTGATTGCTGGCCTGAACTGTTGCAGAATTGAAATGAAATCTAGAAACGGTGACTTTGCATAAATCACATGCTATTTCAGTCTCAAGTAGGTGACTCTTGTGTTCACAATCATGCGAAGATTCGCCATGATAAATGGCACGGTGACATGCGTCTTCTTCAGCTTCTTCGGTATGTAAATCGGCATGTTCATGATGATGAACCGCCTGATGAAACCTCTCGAAGGAAACTACATTCAGGAAATACCCAGCAAGCAGCATGGGCATAATCACTTTAGACCAATATGAATACGTTCGTGTCAAGCTTGCAAATGTGGTGAATTACTTGATTGGTACGTAGACCAATTCCTCTGCATGCTCGTCATCAGTACGGTAGTCTTTGTCCATTATCTCAAAGTGTGGGCGATTATCCTCTTGATACTCAGAATTGGGTATCCATTTTCCAAATATGAATTGCATGGTTTGTGGAAACGAAGTTGCAGTTCCTTTATGAGTGAAAACCGCATATTTTCCTTCGGGTATCCTTAGTGTTTCCATCCCATTGGGAACGTGTCCCAATTGTGAAACTTCCACAGCGGCCCATTTTTCAAACTCTGTGTTTGCAGTAAATGGACTATCTGTTTTATCTATTATTTGGACGGAATAAAACCTTTCAGTTATAGTGTTTTCAATCGCTGACAGCCCAATTTTGAAGGGTTTCCAATATGAAATTGGATTATCCGTAGACAAAGTGGTCTTGATACGAATGCCAACAAGTAATTTAGATTCGATGAATTCAATTTTCGGATTCATTTAGTTTCTTAATTGTGACTTTCAAAGTACCTGAATTATTATCAAAAAATCCTTTGGCATCATTGGCATAGAGCAGTAATTCTCCATTTCGTTTAATGGTAATTGTTGTTGCAGTTCCGATGGGGAATTTCCAACCACCTACTTTACCACAAAGCTTCATGTAGTATTGGCGGGGCATTGGTTTGAGAAGCATTCCGAAGAACATTGGTGCGGTAAAACCTTTGAAACCGTTTGCATCAGAAGGAGGAAAACTGGCATCTTGCCATTCTCCAACAGCAGTTATCTCGTACGTTTCTCCCTTGATAAGGGCAAGGCCTGTGGATTGATAAAACTGATTTGCAGCAACTTGAATGACAATAGGCTCAGTCTGTTGCGCAATTCCGTTTATAGACAACATTACGAGAAGAAAGGAAATGATGCTCGGAAACCAATGCATGAAGCAATGGTACCGATTATTTCAGTTAACAACTAGGACGAAGAATTTCCTTGCGATGGTATTTACCTAGCTACGAATTTTTGAAAACCAAGGGGTTCGCAGCCCGAAACAAATTGCAAGTAGTAGACACCAGGTTTTAGGCTGTTTAAACTAAATTGTAAGGTGTTCGCGCCAGCGTGTAATTGCTCGAAGTGGCTGTAAGCAAGGACTCCAGCGCTGCTGTAAACTCTCACCAAAACATTCAATTCGGATGTCGACTGTAGGTCGAACGTGAAATTTCCATCATTCGGATTTGGGTAAAGCTTTAAATTAGAGATGGAAGGTAATTTCAAATCTTCCTTGCAGATGGTTGTGTTTACCAGTTTAGACACGCCCGCGAGAGCAGTCTTTATATCTTCTTCCGATGGTTGTGTCTTTTCTGTTTCTTGGTAATTGATCGTACTAAAAGCATAGATGTCATCACTACCCAATCCTCCAGCTCTATTCGAAGTTAAATAACCCGATTCTGCATCTTGAAAAATTATTCCAAAATCATCTCCATTAGAATTGTAAGGGAACTTCAAGTTTTCGGGAGATTTCCAGTTACCGGTTTCTTCGAACTTCCATTTAAAAAGATCGAGACCGCCCATGCCAGGATGCCCTTTCGAAGAAAAATAAAGAACATTGTCTTTATCGATATACGGGAACATCTCATCTCCCGGGGTATTCACATTGGGACCAAGGTTGCGGGGTGCAGCCCATACGTCTGAAGATGAATCATATTTAGAATACCAAAGATCGTTGCCGCCATAACCACCTTCCATATCCGACACGAAGAAAAGAATTTTGCTGCTTTGTGAATAGGAGGGATGGCCGAAGGTTGCAGTGGAGTCAACGCCATTTTCGAATAGAATCGGAAATGATTCTCCAGCCAATTTTCCATTAAGAAAGGAGTATTGTAAGCCGCAACTTTTAAACGTGCAACGGGTAAAAAACAAAACACCTCTATCGTGGTCAAAACTTACTGCTCCTTCGGTGCCAGTTTTATTCACATTAGAATCCAATCGTGCGCAATTAGACCAACCGTTGGCGTTCTTATTAGTGTAATAAATGGCCGCTCTGGATGCAGCATTTTTCTCACCCTTTTTTACGTGCCTGTTTGAGCTAAACATGAGCACCGTCTTGTTAGAATCGACAAACATTGGAGCAAATTCCATCGAAGAAGTACTTAATTGTTTGTCAACCATAATGTTGATTTTCTCAGGATTGGCTAACCAATTTGCGGTGAAATCAATTCCTTTTAATAATGATTCGCCCAGTTCAGGTACTGTGCCCTGTTTAACGTATTGCTTTGCAATTTTAGATGCTTTCTTAATATCGCCCGATTGTCTCAAATGCACCGCCCAATCATAGAGTATGTCCTTATCTGAAGGGTCTTTTTTGTACGAAAGTTCGAACTGATTGGCAGCAGAGGCATGATCACCCATAATGGCATAGCAATCAGCTTTGTAGTAGTAGACCAGAGCCTTGTCCCATTTATCCTTAGACAACCTAAAAGCTTGATCGTAAACCGACAATGCTTGATCATATTCGGCATCATTTTCGAGCGTTCTTCCTACTAGTAGTAAGGAATCTACCTGAGCCCAAGAAAACTGAGCCAAGCACGTGAAGAGGAAGAAAAAAGTAAGCGATTTGGTTGACGTATTTTTATTCAATTGCATTTGACATATGTGTCTATTAACACGTCTTTGAACTATGCCGCACTGGTTGTGAAAGACGAATGTTTGAGCATTAAAATTAAACAGTTCTGCATTGAATTACTGAATGACCAGGATTGATAGCTTGATTTCAACATGTTTTACGTTTTTCATTTCTTTAGTGGTTGGTTCATCTATTTGATGCAGGTAAAAGAGAGATTCGAAATGAGTTTAGCCTAATTGGTTAGTTCTTCATCTCAAAAACACAACCTTTGACCACATGGCTGAACAGAACAAAAACCAAGACGAAATTCTCAGAAAATTAGGAATAACGGCACTCAATGCCATGCAAGAAGAGGCGCATAAGGCTATTACCTCGCACACAGAGGTGGTGCTTCTCTCACCAACCGGAACAGGTAAAACATTAGCTTTTTTGCTGCCCATTATTGCAACGTTAGATTCCGAATTGGAGCAGGTACAAGTAATGATTCTTGTTCCGTCCAGAGAACTTGCCATTCAAATAGAACAAGTGGTGCGGGAAATGGGAAGTGGTTATAAAACCAATGCAGTTTATGGAGGTGTATCTGGTTCTAAAGACAAGCTAGAACTGAAGCATCCTCCTGCCATTCTTATCGGCACACCAGGGAGAGTAGCAGATCATATTAGAAGGGGAAATATCAACCTCAAACACATTAAGACTTTGGTTCTAGATGAGTATGATAAATCTCTAGAAGTTGGATTCTCGAATGAAATGAAAGAAATTATTGAGGCGTTGCCCAACCTCGAAACCAAGGTGTTAACATCTGCAACTCAGAAAGTGAAGATTCCTGCTTTTGTCGGAATCGCGAATGCCAAACATCTCAATTTTTTGAAGGAGACTGAAATACCATTAGAGTTGAAGCTTGTGGTTTCCCAGTATGAAGACAAACTGGAGACGCTTGTTGACTTGCTTCAACACATTGGTCCTAAGAACGGCATTGTGTTTTGCAATTATAAAGACAGCATTGAACGGATAAGCGACCACCTGTACAACAATCGAATTGACCATGTTTGTTTTTATGGCGGGCTAGAACAAATTGACAGAGAGCGGGCGCTTATTAAGTTCAGAAATGGTACACATAGATTACTTATTGCTACCGATTTGGCCGCGCGCGGAATTGATATTCCGGCATTGGATTTTATTGTGCACTACCAGTTGCCGCCACGGCCAGATGAGTTTGTGCACCGAAACGGACGTACGGCTCGAATGAATACTGAAGGCACGGCTTATGTGCTTAAATGGGAAAAGGAAATGCTGCCTGTGTTCATTAAAGGAGCAAAGGAAATTTCTTTGTCACCAAACAAGAAAGCTTTAACTAAGGACTGGGAAACACTTTATATTTCTGGAGGGCGAAAGGACAAAATATCGAAAGGAGATATTGCAGGTCTGTTTTTTAAGCAGGGCAATTTGAATAAAGACGAATTAGGAATGATTGAGTTGAAGCAAGACTGCGCCTTTGTATCAGTGCCGAGTTCAAAATCGAATGAGCTTATAAAGCTGCTTAACAATAGTAGATTAAAGAAGAAAAAGGTAAGGATTAGCCTAATAAACTAGAAAGCGCACATGGATACTCCGAAAGAAGAACAAACGAATAACCCATTGCACGGCATAAAGCTGATAGATATGCTTGAGGCATTGGTCATTCATTACGGTTGGGAGGAAATGGGATATGCTATTGATATCCGTTGTTTTAACTACGAGCCTTCAATAAAATCGAGCCTTAAGTTTTTGAGAAGAACACCTTGGGCAAGAGAAAAAGTAGAGCAGCTTTATCTGGATCTGAGGGAAGAGCAGCGAGAAGACTAAACTGTGGTTTTGTAAAAAATTGATTGTAGAATAGGGCTTCTAATCAATAATCAATCTCACTGAGATAAACATGCTCTTCAAACTGCTTGGTACCGTTAACATCTACCAGAGAAAAGCCGATGAGTGTTGAATCTCCATCCCAGTTAATATCTATGGTGCCAATATGATTGTCTGACACCGCATTTCCAATACGATTTACATTCGGAGGAGGAGGATAGGTTCCAGTAATGCCGCTTGAAGTAAAATCGTAAATAGGGTAGGTATTTGCGGGTTCCATTTTCGATAATTCGCCATAATGCATATCTCCGCTAATCAAGAGCACACCAGAAGCTTGGGTGCTTTCAATGAGATTGAACATTCGTTCCTTTTCCAACGGAAAATTGTTCCAAGATTCGAAGCCATGGAATTCGGAACCAAACTGCACGCTGCTCGCTATAATTCGAATTTTGGCAGATTGCTGTAATTGTTGCTCAAGCCATGTCCATTGTTCTGAACCTAGCATGCTGGCCGATGGGCTGAAATTTGGCTCGTAATTCATAGACGTACGAAACGTTCTCAAATCCAACAGAATAATCTGAACGGTCTGGTCTCCCTGGCCGAACAGGTACGAGTGATAAATTCCGGGATGCGATAAGCGCTCTGAGTTCTGGTCATCACCCCAAAAATTCATGAAAATCTCCTTCGATTCTTTCTTTTTGGAATATTCTTCTCCAGCATCATTTGCTCCATAGTCGTGGTCATCCCACACGGCAAGAATGGGGCAGGTAGCTTTTAGTGCTTTAAACTCATCCTTGGCGCATAGTTGGCTGTATTTATCGGCCAATGTTGCCATACATTCTGTATCGCCATAAATGTTGTCTCCCAGATAAATGAATAAGTCGGGGTTGAGTTCTGCCGCTCGGTACAAGACTGGTTGCGAAGCATTCTGGTCGGCACAAGACCCCAAACAGATTCGAGTTATGACAGAAGATTCGTTGACGGGAATAAATTCGGTATCGCAATTCACTTCGCCCAGGTAGTCTTTCACGCAACAGGTGATTAAGCACATAGAACACACAAAAAAACCAGCAATTGTTAGAACCTTCCTCATAAGTACGTTTATAACATGGATTTTGCGTGAGTGAAGTTAGTGGTTAAGCCGCTTGCTCTCAGCGCCACTATTCCACAATCAGGGTGAATACATCTCGCTGAGACACACCAAAAAGCCCCAAACCACCGTGCACGTTGGAGGTAACATTAAACGGTGATGACGTGCTACTTGGGTCTGAGTTAGCTGCCTGATTTAAGGTTCGATAGAACTGATAACCCGCTTCATCCATTGACCAAAGGTCTACGGCTAAAGTATCGCCCTCGAAAATCGGGCCTCCGAATGGTAGCGAAACATCAATCAGCCCATTAGTATTCAGCACGTCAGCAAACACACTCCCAGTTCCGTAAAAACCATGGTTGTTATAGCTAAGTCTTGAACGGAAGAAATTGGCTTCAGGCCCAGGATCCATAGTGTACATATGTATGATGGTGAATGTGAAATCTCCAACAGGGATTACTTCCAATTTAATCGAGTCAATTATTGCTTTTTCAGGAACGGTTGCTGTTGCTTGAGCACTTCGTGTTTCATCATTAACTGATAAGGAATAGGTGTTTCCTGTAATAAAACTGTAGTTGCTGAGGGTGTATTTTCCTGCTTCAATCTCGCTAAAAACGCCCGTGTTACCATCTTGATCGGTTACAGTTACGATGGCATCGCTTACTGGGCCAATTCCTTGTCCATCGGTGTATCTTCCTGTGGTACTTAGAAATACTGTTTGCTTATTTTTTTCTGCTGCAAATTCAGCGTCTACAACTAATCGTTGATTGCCATCGTGCAGGTTGATATCCACAATTTCCTCACAGGAAATGAACGAAGTGACAATTGCTAAGAGTATAAGTAGTTTTCTCATGAGTGTTAAAACTTGAAACTCCAGTTGATGGACGCAACAATTGGGAAAAGTGAAAATTTGACAGATTCAGCAGTTCCTGGGTTCGTCTCAGATTCTTGATAGGAAATACTGTAGGCATTCAATCGAGAATAGACGTTGTAGATTGACAGAGTCCAATCCGAATGGAATTTCTTATGCTCTTTTCCGTGCAGTGTCAATCCAAGATCTAAGCGATGATAATCGGGCATTCTGTATCCATTCTTACTAGTGAAATAGGGGATTGACCGTCCGTTGAACTGATAGTATCCAATTGGAAAAGTAACCGCATTACCCGTGTAATACACCCAGTTTGCAGAAACAGACCATCGCTTGGTGGGTCGGTAACTGAGCACGATGGCCAAGTCGTGTGTTCGGTCTTGCCGCGCTGGGAAATAAGCTCCTTGGTTAATTCCGTCAATCTTTCGTTCGGTTCTCGAAATGGTGTACGCCACCCATCCCGTTATCTTCCCTTTCACTTTCCTGACTAGGAATTCTGCCCCATAGGCGCGCCCAGAACCAAAGGCCAACTGAGATTCCACATTTGGGTGATTAACGATGTTTGCACCGTTCTCATAATCAACCACGTTATACAGCATTTTGTAATAACCCTCTACCGAAATGGCCAACATTCCATTCATTAAATCATGGAAATAGCTGAGCGAGAACTGATCTGAAAATTGTGGTTTGATGATGCTGCTTGATGGGAGCCATAAATCGTTAGGAGTAGCCGAAGTAGAGTTAGAAATGAGGTGCGCGTATTGGTACATACGTTGGTAAGAGGCTTTGAGCCCAATTTCTGGCGTAACGGTATAAGCAAGGCTAAAGCGCGGTTCAAACCCGAAATAAGTAACCATGTTACCCAACGTTTGATAGTGGGTTGAATCGGTGGCTAAATTGAACTCATTATAGTTGTAAGAAACGCCCGGACCCAATCTGTTGAACATAGATAAACGTATGCCGTACCGAGCATTAAACCGCGTACCTATTTTTTGCTCATTGCTGGCGTAGATGGCTGTTTCCGTGGCATAGCTGTCGTCAGGCAGTTGGGTAACGTTTCCATTAACAGAACGAGATTCTAGTGTATTAATGCTGAAAACATGAAAGGTTTCGTGCACGCCAAAGCGTAGCGTGTTTCTTGGATTGAGGTAGTAGTTTAGGTCTTCCTTCAGCGTATAATCCGTGATTCCAGAGCTGAGATTATAATCTGAATTCCGCGAATTGTGCCCTTTTTCTGCTTCATATTGGCTGAAGGCCACGGAAGTGTTTGAGAACAACTTTTCGTTCACCACCCAATTCCATCGGAAAGTGCCCAAGGCATTTCCCCAATTGATGGTCTCATTGCCGAATGAGAGCACATCATGACCGTAATAACCAGAAAGAAAGATTCTGTGTTTGTCATTAATACGGTAGTTCATTTTGACGTTGAAATCGTAGAAATAAACCTGGTTAACCTTGGATTCTGGCGAAAGCAAGGGAATGAAAAGATCCATGTACGTTCGTCTTCCTGTTACAATAAAGGAGCCCCTGTCTTTCACAATTGGACCTTCTGCCGTCAGGCGTGCCGAGATGAACCCGATACCACCAGACACACCGTATTTCTTGAGGTTTCCGTCTCGCATGTGCACATCTAGTACAGAAGAAGACCGTCCGCCAAACTCTGCTGGAATACCCGATTTGTAGAGCGTTACATCCTTCACGGCATCTGAGTTGAAAACAGAAAAGAAACCGAGAAGGTGTGATGGATTATAGACAGGAGCTTCGTCAAGCAGAATAAGGTTCTGATCCACATTTCCACCTCGCACAAAAAAGCCTGCATTTCCTTCTCCAGCCGAACTCATTCCTGGCATCAATTGCAAAGAGTTTAGAATGTCTTTCTCGCCAAATAAAACGGGAATGGCATTCAGTTCTTTGATGTCCATTTTTACTACCCCAACATCAGCGTTGGTCACGCGGTCATTGTCTTTCGATGCCTTAATAACTACATCTTGCAACTGCACATTAGCTGTCTGCAATGAAAAGGTAAGGCTAATATTCTGCTTCAAATCAACATGAAGGGTATCTGTGGTGAAACCGAGATAGGAGTAAACCAAGGTGTGTTTGCCTGCCGAAAGCGTAAGGGAGTAGAAACCGTAGATGTTGGTGGATGCGCCAGAACGGGTAGTAAGATCGAAAACGCTTACACCAATAAGTTCTTCTCCCGAAACGCTATCGCGGATGCTGCCACTTATCGTAAATTCATCCTGCGCATAGGTCTTGGTCCCAGTAAACACGGTCAAAAACGCGACTAGCCATATGCCAATAAGAAAGCGGATGATTGGATGGTTCAACGAATGCGTGTATTTCTGCCGCAAAACTAACTGATAGTGGATATGAATTAAAAACAGGCTTCGTTCCTTGATATGACGCTTTACATCATTGGTTAGTACCTTGTGTCCTCATAAAAAGAAGAACATGTATAAATTTTGGTTGACGGTAGGAGTTGCTAGCCTTTTCTTAGTAGGATGTGCTGACAGTGCATTGGATAGTGAAAAGCGAGAAGAATCGGATGAGATTGAAACGGTTCAAGAGAAAAAAGCAGGTGATGCGACAAGCGAAAATCAAGAGATTAATTTCACCGTCACCGAACCTGAAGGTTCAGTTCAAAATCAGAATGCTGCTGTTCCGAGTGCTGGATTAAATCCTGCTCATGGTCAACCAGGACATGATTGTGCTATTCCTGTTGGAGCGCCTTTAGACGGTTCTGGTTCTCAAAATCAGGTCACAACTTTGCCTACAATTAGCCAACCAATTGCTCAGCCTAGCGTGCAGCCAGCAACGGCTGCAAATGGTTTAAACCCAGCGCACGGTCAGCCTGGACATGATTGTGCTGTTGCAGTAGGTGCGCCTTTGCCAGCTAAGTAAGCTTTAAACTTTCTTAAGAATGAAGGCTTAGAAGTGCAACCACCTCTAGTAGTACCCGCTTTTAATGCACTCCTTAATTGCCACTAAGGCTCGGTTTTTGGCGTTTTTTTATCGGTGCTGAGAACGATTGTACGTATTAGAAAAGCGAAATGGGTACGATAATACCTGTCTGTTATGCGTGCTCGTTTAATGAAATGTGTACGT